>JBKPLV010000032.1:0-16449 GCA_046731795.1 Actinomycetota bacterium
GTCGAGTTTGCCGCAGCCGGAGTCGTCGATCCGAGCGGACGCGCGCTGACGCGAGGCGATGCGTCTCGACCCGTCCGCCTCGCCTCCGTGTCCAAGCCGATCTCGGCGCTCGCGACCCTGGTGGCCGCGGAGGAGGGGGTCGTCGATCTCGACGAGCCCGCTGGTCCCGCGGGCTCGACCGTCCGGCACCTGCTCGCCCACGCGAGCGGGCTTCCGTTCGAGGGCGTCGAGCCGATCGCGTCCCCCGGGCGGCGCCGGATCTACTCGAACGAGGCTTTCCGCGTGCTCGGCGGTCACCTCGAAGTGCGTGCGGAGATGCCCTTCGCCGAGTACGTGCGCCTCGCCGTGTGCGAGCCGCTCGGGATCGGTCTCGATCCCGCGGGCGATCCCGGCTCCGGGATGCATGCCTCGCTCGAGGACGTGCTCGCAGTCGGAACCGAGCTCCTGCGGCCTCGGCTCGTCGCCGAGGAGACGCGTGACGAGATGGTCGAGGTCCAGTTCCCGGGGCTTACGGGCGTGCTTCCAGATCACGGCCGGTTCGACCCGCTCGACTGGGGGCTCGGCGTGCAGCTCAACACGTCGCCTCCCTCGTGGATGGGGACGCGTACGTCGGCGCGGACCTTCGGGCACTTCGGCGGCACGGGCACGTTCCTCTGGGTCGATCCGGACGCCGGCGTCGTCTGCGCGGCGCTGACGACGCGCGAGTTCGGAGAGTGGGCGAAGGAGGCGTGGCCGCGCGTGTCGGACGCGGTGCTCGAAGAGCTCGGCTAGTCGTCCGCGAAGAGCGGGCGGACGAGCTCGTCGAAGGTCGCCTCGTCACAGTGGGCGACCACACAGGGCGTCATCGCCGTCACCGTCGCCGTGCGCGGCACGTGCATCGTCAGCGCGACCTCCCCGAAGAACTCTCCGGCCTTGAGGATCCGGCGTTCGCCGAGCCCGGACTGCGACACGCCCGCGAGTCCCGAGAGCAGCACGAAGAAGCGGTCGCCCGGCTCGCCCTCCCGGATGAGCACGGTTCCGGACGAGACCTCCTCGCGCTGCATCTGATCGGCGAGCTTCGTGAGCTTCTCCCCGGAGAGGTCGGCGAAGAGCCCGACACGCGCGAGCTCGGTAACCGAAGCCGGAACGTGCCGCGGTGACACGGCAGTACGGTACCGGCGTGGGCGTGCTCGCAGCATGGCGGCTGTGCCCGCGCTGTGGGGCAGCGCTACGGAACGACGGCGCGAAGGTGGAGTGCCCGGAATGCGGGTTCGAGCACTGGGCGAACGCGGTTCCGGCCGTCGCAGCGCTCGTCGTCGACGACGCGGGCCGCCTCCTGCTCGCGCGTCGCGCGTTCGAGCCGGACGCAGGTCTCTGGGACACGCCCGGCGGGTTCCTCGACGAGGGCGAGGAGCCTCTGGACGGGCTCGTCCGGGAGCTTCGCGAGGAAGCCGGCGTCGAGATCGCGGCCGGAGACTTCTTCGGGATGTACCTCGACCGCTACGGGCCCGGCTCCGATGCGCCCTACGTGCTGAACCTCGTCTGGCGCGCGGTGATCGTGGGCGGCGAGCTGGAGGCCGCAGACGACGTGTCGGAGCTCGCGTGGTTCGCGCCCGACGCGCTACCGTCGCCCGAAGAGCTCGCCTTCGAGTGGCTCGCCGTCGCGTTGCCCGAGTGGGCGCGACAACGCCTCAAGCTCAACCGCGGCAAGGCGTAGATCCCCGTAGGACTGCGCTGGCGAAGCGAACGGCGCCGCGAGCGTCGTTGACTCTCGCGAATGGATCCGCATTCGCGGATTCCGACCTGCAAAAAACCGAGGGCCGGCGAACCGGCCCTTCGGTTAGGGGAGGGGGAGGGGGAAGCCTCGAACAAAACGTGCTGCAAATGGCTTCCTATCAGGTTACGCCTTCGGTGTGAAGTGCCGTCGGCTCAGGCGGCGAAGCCGAGCGACCGCTCGAGCATCGACTTCGGCTGGGCGCCGACCGCGGCTGCCGCGGGCTCGCCGTCCCGGAAGACGATCATCGTCGGGATCGACATCACTCCGTACTTCATGGAGAGACCCTGCTCCTCGTCGATGTTCACCTTCACGAGCTTCACCTCGTCCTTGCGCTCCTCGACGATCTTCTCGAGGACGGGAGCAACGGCGTGGCACGGACCGCACCATTCGGCCCAGAAGTCGACGATGACGGGTGTCTCGCTCTTCAGGACTTCCTGCTCGAAGGTGGCTTCCGTGACGTCAAGTGCCATGAGACTCATTCGATCCTTTCATACCTGTCATTTGTCCGAATCCTCGTGAGTAAACGTGAGGATGCTGGAAACCCTTCCCTAGACTGACCGCTCGTGCCGCGGATCTTCACAACGCTCCCGGACAAGCCCGATCACAATGCGCTCGAGCTCGAGTTGCTCGAGACCTGGGAGCGCGATCGGACCTTCGAGCGGCTTCGGGCTCAGAACGCAGGCGGGCCTCGTTTCAGCTTCGTCGACGGGCCTGTGACGGCGAACAAGACCCTTGCGGTGCATACGGCGTGGGGACGGACGCTGAAGGACGTCTTCCAGCGCTACAAGGCCCTGCGCGGCCACGACGAGCGCTACCAGAACGGGTTCGACTGCCAGGGACTCTGGATCGAGGTCGGCGTCGAGCGCGAGCTCGGGCTCAACTCCAAGCGGGAGATCGAGGAGTACGGCCTCGCGGAGTTTGCGCGGCGCTGCCGCGAGAAGGTGATCTGGTCGGCCACCGAGTTGACGAAGGGCTGCAAGCGGCTCGGGCAGTGGATGGACTGGGGGGCCGACTACTACACCTTCTCGGACACGAACATCGAGTACATCTGGGGCTTCCTGCGCCTCATGCACGAGCGGGGCTTCCTGTACAAGGGTCACCGCTCGACCGAGTGGTGCCCGCGCTGCGGGACGTCGATCTCGCAGCACGAGCTGACGCAGGCGGGCGTGTACCAGGAGCGGAGCGACCCGTCGCTGTTCGTGCGGTTCCCGTTGCTCGACCACCCCGGCGAGTCCGTCGTCATCTGGACGACGACGCCCTGGACGCTTCCTGCGAACGTCGCAGCCGCGGTCAAGCCTGACGCGGAGTACGGGTTGCGGCAGAACGGCGAGTGGGTCGCGGTCGCGCGCTATCCGGACGAGCGGTTCCAGCGAGTCGTGCCGGGCGCCGAGCTCGTCGGGCTGCGCTATCGCGGCCCGTTCGACGAGCTCGGTCCTGGCAGCGAGGTCGAGCATCGCGTCATCCCCTGGGACGAGGTCTCGCTCGAAGAGGGGACGGGCATCGTCCACATCGCGCCCGGCGCCGGCCAGGAGGACTTCGAGCTCGGGCGCATCCACGAGCTGCCGGTGCTCTCGCCGGTGGACGAGGCCGGCCGCTTCTACGACGCGTACGGGTGGCTACACGGGCTCTCGACCACTGATGCGGCGGATCAGATCGTGGGGCAGCTGGCCGAGAAGGGCTTTCTGCTCGAGGCCGGCACGTACGTGCACCGCTATCCACATTGCTGGCGCTGCGACACGCCACTGATCTGGCGTGTCACCGACGACTGGCTCATCGCGGTCGACGACTTGCGGCAGCCGCTCCTCGATGCGAATGCGACGGTTGAGTGGACGCCCGAGTACATGGGAAAGCGTATGGACGACTGGCTTCGGAACATGGGCGACTGGAACATCTCGCGCCGCCGCTATTACGGCCTCCCGCTCCCGATCTACGAATGCACCTCAGGTCACGTGACGGTCGTCGGCTCGAAGGCGCAACTCGCGGAGCTCGCGGTCTCCGGGCTCGAGCAGCTCGAGGAGCTCCGCAGGCCGTGGATCGACGAGGTCCCGATCCGCTGCGAAGCGTGTGGCGAGACCGTGCGACGCATCCCCGAGGTTGGAGACGTCTGGCTCGACGCTGGCATCGTCCCCTTCTCGACGCTCGGCTGGCAGAGCACGGAGCGGGTCCCGCAGGGGTACGCGACCGGGGCGGCACGCGACCTCACAACCGCCGACCTGCCGGATCATGCGTACTGGAAGCAGTGGTTCCCGGCCGATTGGGTCTCCGAGATGCGCGAGCAGATCCGGCTCTGGTTCTACTCACAGCTCTTCATGTCCGTCGCGCTCATCGGTCAGGCGCCGTTCCGCAAGGTGCTGGGCTACGAGAAGATGCTCGACGAGCGCGGCCGCGAGATGCACGGCTCGTGGGGGAACATGATCGACGCGGAAGACGCCTTCGCGCGCATGGGGGCAGACGTGATGCGCTGGCAGTACTGCTCGCAGCCGCCGAACCAGAACCTCCTCTTCGGGTTCGGGCCCGCGCACGAGATCCAGCGCCGGCTGCTCACGCTCTGGAACTCGGCGAAGTTCCTCGTCGACTACGGAAACATCGAGGCGGAGAAGCAGGGGTGGACGCCCGCGTGGGGCGACGTCGCGCGTGGTCCGACCGGCGAGCTCGAGCCGCTCGACCGCTGGCTCGTCGAGCGGACACACGCGCTCGTCGCCGATGCGACCGCCGGGTACGAGAGCTGGCTCACCGTCGACGTCGTGCGTGCCTTCGAGGCCTTCGTCGACGACGTCTCGAACTGGTACATCCGCCGTTCGCGGCGACGCTTCTGGGAAGGGGACCCCGCGGCTCTGGGGACGCTGTGGTACGCGCTCGTCCAGGGCCTCCGCACGGTCGCGCCACTCATGCCCTTCCTGACGGACCACCTCTGGCGCGTGCTGACCGCGCCGTGTGCCGAGGCACCCGAGTCCGTGCACCTGGCGGGCTGGCCCGACCCTGCGGCGCCCGACACCGAGCTCCTCGACGAGATCGGCGAGCTCCGGCGCATCGTGGAGCTCGGACGGCAGGCGCGTTCATCGTCGGGCGTGAAGCTTCGGCAGCCGCTGAGGGTTCTCGTCGTCGAGGGTGCGCGCCGCTCCAACGGGCATGGGGACGAGATCGCCGACGAGCTTCGTGTCGACGAAGTGGCGTTCGGGCACGTCGAGGCGAGCGAGCTGCGCGTGAAGCCGAACCTCCCCGTGCTCGGCCCCAAGCTGGGCAAGGAGCTCGGCGCGGTGCGCTCAGCGCTCCAGGCGGGCGACTTCGAGGAGCTGCCGGACGGCGGGATCCGTGTCGCCGGGCACGACCTCACGCGCGACGAGGTCCTCGTCGAACGGGAGGGGAAGGAGGGCTGGGCCGTGGCGGCGGCGGACGGGCTGACGGTCGCGCTCGAGCTCCATCTCGACGACGACCTCCTGCGCCGGGGTCGCGTGTACGAGCTCATCCACGCCGTGAACTCGATGCGCAAGGAGCAGGGTCTCGAGCTGACTGACCGCATCCGGCTCACGATCCCCGAGACGGACGCCGACCTGCTCGAGCACTCGGAGTGGATCGCGCGCGAGACGCTCGCCGTCTCGGTCGACGCGGTGGGCGCCGAGCTCCGCATCGACAAAGCCTGATTCGTCGTATCCTGAGCTCGTGGCGCAGTGCCGGCACTGCGAGCGAGAAGTGGCGGGCGAGTACCGCTACTGCCCGTGGTGTGCCGCGCCGCAGCGTCGGAAGCTCGTGGAGTTCTTCCGCGGCGCCGATGCCGACGCGCACCGCGCGCTCCGCGTCTCGCGCTATCTCCCCGAGCAACGCGTCCGCTTCAGTGTTTGGGACGAGAGCGGCACGGCCCGCGGTGCGGTGACGCTCGATGAGGAAGAGGCTGAGCGACTGGCCGAGTACCTCGCGCCCCCAGCCCGCCGCTGGGGCCTGCTCGACGACCTGCGGGCGCTCGTTCGGCGCTAGCCCTGGGCGAGCTCGAGCTCCCGCCGGAGCTCGACGGGAAGCCGGAAGGTGACGTCCTCCTCGACCAGGCGATACGGCTCGATGTCCTCGACGCCGCACGCACGGAACCAGTCACACACCCTGCTGACGAGCTTCTCCGGAGCGGATGCGCCGGAGGTGATCCCGACCGTGCGCGCGTCCGCGAGCCAGGCCTCGTCGATCTCGGTCTCGTCGTCGATGAGGTGCGCGGCGGTTCCGGCGGCCCGCGCCGTTTCGACGAGGCGGTTCGAGTTCGAGGAGTTCCGCGAGCCGATGACGAGCAGGAGGTCGATCTCGTCGAGCATCTCCTTCACCGCCCACTGGCGGTTGGAGGTGGCGTAGCAGATGTCCTCCTTGCGCGGGGCGCGGATGTCTGGGAAGCGACGGCGGAGGGTCGTGATGATCTCGCCCGTCTCGTCCACCGACAGCGTGGTCTGTGTCACGTAGGCGAGCTTCGTGCCCTCGGGCAGCTCGAGCGCCTCGGCCTCTTCGACGTTCTGGACGAGGACGGTCGCGTCAGGGGCCTCGCCCATCGTTCCGACGACCTCCTCGTGACCCTCGTGGCCGATGAGGACGACCGTGTAGCCCTCATCCGCGTACCGCCGCGCCTGCACATGGACCTTCGTGACCAGCGGACACACTGCATCGATCACGTTGTGCTCGAGGCGGGCCGAGTTCGCATAGACGGAGGGGGCGACGCCGTGGGCCGAGTACACGACGGTGGCGCCCTCGGGCACCTCGGTCTCGTCGTCGACGAAGATCGCGCCGCGAGCCTCGAGGTCGCGCACCACGTGGATGTTGTGGACGATCTGCTTGCGCACGTACACCGGCGCGCCGTAGTGCTCGAGCGCGAGCTCGACCGTCTCCACGGCGCGCTCGACACCCGCGCAGTATCCGCGCGGTGACGCGAGAAGAACGCGTTCGACCATCGGGCACAGCGTACGCGCGTCAGCGCGCGGACTGTGCGACGAGGATGCCGGCGATGACGATGGCGCCGCCGACGAGCTGCGTGGGGCCGAAGCTCTCGCCGAGCCAGGCCCAGGCGATGACCGTGGCCACTACGGGCTCGAGCGTCGCCACGATCGAGGCCCGGGTCGCGCTGATGTGTTTGAGCGCACCGCTCAAGAGCGAGAACGTCACCATCGTCCCGATCACGACGATGAACGCCACGAGCGCCCACACGGGGGCTGAGTACTCGGAGAGGTTCCCCTGGAGCGACACGTCGTCGTCGAGGACGCCCCACGGAAAGTCCCAGAGTGGCTGAACGACTGCCCACAGCAGGGTGGCGAACAGGAAGCCGTAGAAGGAGAGTGACGCGGCGTCGCGGTGCTGACGCTCGCGCTCGGCCATGAGAAGGTAGGCGGTGAGCGCGAGCGCCCCGCCGAACGCCGCCGTCACGCCGACCGTGCTGAACGCGACCCCCGACCAGAGCTCGACCACGAGCGCCAGGCCGGTGAGGCACAGCGCAACCGAGACCCAGAGCCGGCGGCGGACGTGCTCCTTGTAGACCACGCGCGCGAAGAGCGCGACGAAGAGCGGCGCGGTGAACTCGATGAGGAGCGCAACCCCGACGGGCAGGTTCTCGATGGCGACGAAGTAGAGCCACTGCACCAGCGCGATGCCGAGAAGCCCGAACGCGACGAGGAACAGGAGCTCGCGGCGGCCCACCTTGAGCCGTGCGGGTGCGACTGCGAGCAGGAACGCGAAGAAGAGGACCGCCGCCGCCGTGTTCCGGATCTGCGCGAGCTCGAGCGACGAGAGCCCCGAGCCGAGCACCACCTTCGAGACGCTGCCGTTGACCGCGAACAGCGTGGCCGCCGTCGCGACCATCGCGTAGCCGAGGCGAGACTTGTCGTCGGTGCGCCCCTCGGGGAGCAGCGTCGGGGCGTCGACCATGGGGCGGCACCCTATCCACCTACACTGTGGCCCCTCGGGGTGTAGCTCAGCCTGGTAGAGCGCTCGCTTTGGGAGCGAGAGGCCGTGGGTTCAAGTCCCGCCACCCCGACCTCGTGAAGGTGGTCCTCGTCGTCGGAGTGCTCGCGCTCGCCCTTTCGTGGTCCGGGCGCGCATCGCCAAGTGACACAGCGTCACGAGGCACTGCCGCGTTCCGCGGCGCGATCTCCGCGATCGGGCCTGCTCAGGCGCGAAGGATGACCGGCGTTTCGTGGCGGCCGGGATGTCCGGTGTCGCTGCGCGACCTTCGTGTGCTGACCACGACGTACCACGGCTTCGACGGCCGGCCCCATTCTGGCCACCTCATCGTTCACCGTGTTGTCGCCGGTGAGGTGCTCAGCGCGCTCCGGGAGCTCTATTCGGTCGGCTTCCCGATCCGGCGCATGGTTTCGGTGGACGCGTACGACGGCTCCGACTTCAGGTCGATCGAGGCGGACAACACGTCGGCGTTCAACTGCCGCTACGTCGACGGCACGACGCGCTGGTCGAATCACGCCTACGGCACGGCGATCGACGTCAATCCGATCGAGAACCCGTACGTCTCGGGAGGGCGCACATCTCACGCGGCCAGTCGTCGCTACCTCGATCGCTCACGCCGCCGCCCGGGCATGGCTGTCGAGGGCGGCGCACTGGTCCGCGCCTTCGACCGGATCGGGTGGGGCTGGGGCGGCCGCTGGTCGGGCGCGAAGGACTACCAGCACTTCTCGGCGAGCGGACGTTGAAATGCCGGGGGACGCCGAGGCGCCCCCGGCGTTCAGGTGCTAGGCGACGGCGGGTTTGCGCCCGGCGACGAGGTACGCCCAGACCGCAGCCCCGAGGACCGCGCCTGCGAGTGGGCCGACGATGTAGATCCACACGTCGCCCCAGTCCTGGTTGTAGAGGACAGGATCGAGCGAGCGCGCCGGGTTGAACGAGCCACCCGATGCCGGGCCGACGGCGGTCGCGGCCGTGAACACGTAGAGCCCGATCAGGAGCGGCGCCATCACGCCCTTCCAGGCAGCACGGTCGTCCGTGGCGACGGTGAGGATGACCATGACGAAGAGGCCCGTCGCGATGATCTCGAGAACCAGCGCACCCCAGTCGTCGATCCCGCTGCCGGGCTGCGTGTCGAGCGCGTTCGTAACGTCGCCCGAGTAGACGATCGCCATCACGAGCACGGCCACGAATCCTCCGACGAGCTGGGCGACCCAGTACGGGATCACGTCGCGGCTCGGGAACCTGCCGGCGATGGCGAGTCCCGCGCTCACCGCCGGGTTGTAGTGCCCGCCGCCGATGTGGCCGAACGCCGTGATCGCCAGGGCCAGTCCCAGACCGAACCCGAAGGCGATCCCCAGCGGCCCGATCGCGTCGATCCCGATGTCCACCGACACGGCGATCCCGCTGAAGCCGAGGAAGAAGAAGAGAAAGGTGCCGAGCGCCTCGGCGGCGAGGCGCGTCCCGAGTGGATGTTCCATGTGTTCGACCCTCCGAAGTCCGGTTACGGAGGCGGTTCGGCGGTCGTCCGTCCGTTCCTGCGCGCGAAGCGGGCGACCGGGCTCGAACCGGCGACATCCAGCTTGGAAGGCTGGCGCTCTACCAACTGAGCTACACCCGCGTGCCGACTAGCGTAGCGCCGTGGATCCGTACGCGTGGTCGTGGAACGCGGAGGCGATCGTCATCCTCGGCCTCACCGCGGCGTACGTCGCGGCCGTGCGACGGCACGGAGCGCCGGCATGGCGGATCGCCTGCTTCCTTGCGGCGATGGCGCTCCTCCTCGCGGTGAGCGTGACGCCGATCCACACGCTCGGGATGCACTACCTGTTGACGATGCACCTGCTTCAGAACGTCGTCCTCGCGGAGTGGGCGCCGCTCCTGGTCGTGCTCGGCGTTCCCCCCGCGCTGGCGGCGGTCATCGCGAAGCCTGGAGCCGTCCGCGCGCTCACACATCCCGCGGTCGCGCTCCCCCTCTGGCTCGCGAACTACATGGTCTGGCACCTCCCGTGGATCTATGACGCCGCCCTCGAGAGCCCCAACGCGCTGCTGCATCTCGAGCACGCGCTGTACTTCGCCACGGGGGTCGCGATGTGGTGGTGCGTCTTCCAGGACGAGCCGCACCGCCTCGGCCCGGGTTCGCGGGCGTCGTACGTCTTCGCGGGGTTCGTCGTCGCGAGCCCGATCGGCCTCGTCATGGCGCTCGTCCCGAACGCGATCTACGATTTCTACGTCCACGCGCATGAGCGCGTGTGGGGCCTCGATCCGCTCGAGGATCAGCAGCTCGCGGGGATGCTCATGGCCCTCGAGCAGTCCGTCGTCTTCTTCGCAGTCTTCGCCTACTGGTTCTTCCGGTTCCTCCTCGAGGAAGAGCGGAGAGGGGACGTCGACCCGCCTGCGGCTCCTGCGTAGGGTCGCGCGCGCGTGAGGACTGTCGTGTCGTCGCCGTGACGCCGAGTACCCTCCCGGCGGGCGCCCGTAGCTCAGTGGACAGAGCGGCGGACTTCTAATCCGCGGGTCGGAGGTTCGAATCCTCCCGGGCGCATGAAAGTACCTGCAAATCGCCCACTTCTGTGAGGCTTTCGTGCGCTCTCATCGACTCGAATTTCGCCTGTAGCGGATTTCTTACCCAAAGTTCGGGTGAAAAGTCGCAGGAACTTCTTACCTCACGGCTCGGCGAATGCATGCGAACTACGATCCGCCACCTCGCATCTTCGAGCAGCGGTGGGCGGCTTGGTTTCAGCACAACGCCATGGGATTAAAAGTCTTGCCCGAACGAGTGCGGCGAACCGCAATCAGCCGAAACAACCTGCTAATAGCCGGAACCGAGGCTGAAACGAATTGCAGCTGAAGAGTGCCATCAACGCGGGCTTCAACCTGCAAACCGGGTGCAACGGCACGGGTCAGGGTGGCACGTGCAACGGCGACTCGGGCGGCCCCGTCCTCTATGGCGGATTCGACTCGAACATCATCGTCGCCGTCACCTCGTTCGGGCTCAACGCGCTCTGTCGGGGCACGGACTCTCGCCTACCGAACGGACCAGCAAGAGGTCATCGACTGGATTCTGGCCACGGCGGGAGAAGCGGGAACTGGAATTCAGGTCGTGTCGATCTAGCCAGGTCCCAGTTCGGCTCACAAGGACCGGCCTAGCGCCGGTCCTTGTGTGTGCAGCGGCCGCAGGACTTCGAGCTTACAAGGCTACGGTTCCGACGACGCAGCCAGGCGAGCCTCAGCTTCGACGACGCTTGTGAGTGCCCAGCTGCGATAGAGAAGGCCATCTCGGAAGATGAGCGCCCACACCGCCGGGCGATACGCGAACCCGCCGCCTGCTTGTCTGAGGCGGACCTGTCCTTCCACGACGATGCGTTCGTCGTCGAGGGGCCTGTATTTGTCGGCGAAAGCCTCCATGACCGCGGGTGCCGCCTTGCTCATCAGGTGCGCCTCCAGATCGGGCCGTGAAACCGTGATCGATTCGTCGTAACTGGGGACGATCTGCGCGTCGGGGTGCAGCCAGTCGAGACTCTCGGCCTGGCGGCCGCTCGCCGATCTTCGGAAGAACTGTCTGGCCAAGCGCTCGGACTCGAACATGTCCCCTCGGATCGGCGGCCACAAATGTGAACGGCGAGCATAGGCAGGAGAGCTGTCAGTGGGCAACGTCAGCCTCCCTCGCGTCAGATACGTGAGTCGCTTGTGCTTAGAAGTCCCCTGCTTGGGCAAAACGGCGGATGAGTGTCGAGCCGAGTTACATTCCTGTATCCCACGGACACCGAAGTGAGGTTCGTGGAGGCCCTTCCCAAGGTCGGATCGCGTGTGATCTCTTCACTCGGGGACGCGTTTGTCGTTCGGGAGGTCCGGCGTGACGACGGAGGCTGGGTCGTCGTCGCAGTGCGCGACGAAGATCCGCGGCAGGCTCGCGTTGAGGGCGCGGAGCAACCGGGCCGCTCTCGATCTTAGAAGGCACGGAGTATCACGCTCGCGTCCCATCAGTTATGAGTCGCCGCTTTCAGGTGGAACACCTTTGGCTTTAGGGCACCGGCTCTCGCGAGGGCTGCCGAAGCCGAACCGCAGAACCAGGTTCCTCACCGCCGTAGGGAGCGCGCCGCTCCGTGAGCGGTTCGAAAACGTACAGGGGCGGGTACAGGGCTGGCGCACGACAAAGGAGGCGCCTATGAAACTTCGCGCATTCGCTCTTGCCCTCACGTTTGCGATCGCGCTCGTCCTTTGGCCCGCTCCAGCAACAGCGGCAACCACATACACCGACACGTTGTCCGGAGCGGAGTATTGGGCGAGCTCGACACAAGGCCGATTCACCGGCAAAGCGACCGGTCAGCTGACGGGGTACTGGAACGCGACAGTCGACCACACACCACTCTCGCTCGCTGCTACGCCGACGGCGACCATCACAGGAGGCAGCTTCGCGCTTGCAACCTCCATCGGCGGTGTTCCGACGCTTGTAACGGGCACCTTCGTGGAAGGCGGAATGATCAACGTCATGAATCCGGGGGCAAACTGTACGAACCAGACTTTCTCGGTGCAGGGTCCGCTCGGCAACGTCGGTCCCTGGTACGGCGGGACGGGCAGCGGAATCTTTGCCGCTACGCTCACGCACTACCGCACGCGCGTCTTCGGCTCCTGCGTCACGTACTCGGCGTCGGTGACAGGCTCGCTCTCGCTCACGTTCTAAGTGCCCTCGCCGCGGCAGACCCCGCTACATGATTTGGCTTATTCGAGTCGCCTCCGACCACCCTCGGCGGACACAGACGGCAGCCTGAACGAATTTGCAAGCCGGAGGTGAGCCACGGCGCCACGCCGTGGGATTCACAATCCCTCTCCATCGACCGCGGAAGACGATGCGGCACACTGGCACGATTTGACCGACCGGAAGAAAACATGACCACCGAATCGCGCCCCATCATGAGCGAGACCGTCGAACTCGCTACAAGCACGAAGATGCCCATCCTCGGACTCGGAACATGGCAGTTGCGGGGCAGAACTGCGGTTGACGCCGTGCTGCGTGCGCTCGAGGTCGGATATCGACACATCGATACAGCGACGGCGTATGGCAACGAGGAGCAGGTGGGGCAAGCAGTTGCGGAAAGTGGCGTTCGCCGGGAAGACATCTTTGTCACCACGAAGCTGCCCCCGAGCCGAGCAGGACGTGAGCGGGAGACGCTCGAGGCAAGTCTCGATGCGCTGGCGTTCGACTACGTCGATCTGTGGCTCGTCCACTGGCCACCGAGCGGCGGCGCGCGGTCGGACGTATGGGAGCGGCTTCTCGAGTTGCAGGCGAAGGGGCTCACGCGGGAAGTGGGCGTCAGCAATTACTCCGTCTCGCAGATCGACGAGCTGCAGCGCGCCACAGGGCAACTACCTGCTGTCAACCAGATCGAGTGGAGCCCACCGCTGTTCGATCCCGAGGTGCTCGAGGAACACCGGCGCCGCGCCGTGCAGCTCGAGGGTTACAGCCCGCTGCTGAACATCAACCTGGGCGACCCGCGGCTTGTGGAAATTGCGGGCAGTCACGGTGTTACGCCAGCACAGGTCGTGCTGCGTTGGCACGTCGAGCATCGGATCGTCGCGATCCCAAGGTCGTCGAATGCCGAACGGATAGCCGAGAACGCAGACATCTTCGGCTTCGCGCTGACTTCGTCCGAGGTCGAGATCCTCGACAGCTTCGCCGGCGGATAACGCGACACGTAGCGCCGAGTTGCGCGACGACTTTGGGTTCGGGGGCCCGCTCCCCCATGGACGAACGTGATACCGCCATCAGCCTCCGATGTCCGTGCGTCGCCCGTCATACGCCGATCTGAGAGTTACCTCATCGGAGAACGCGGGAGCTCGAGCGCTATCTGACTGAGGAGAGGGAGCCGGGCGGATGTCGGTGACGACCCCTGAGGGGCGGCTGGGCTGCAATCGGCGGAAGGAGGCTCGTTCGAGGGATTGCGCTGCCCCGTGAGGGGGATACCGTGTGATTGGCGCTGGTGCTCCTTCTTGATCGAGCACAGGCTGGCCACCACTCGAGGATTTGGGGAGCACTGTGAATAGCGCCTGGAAGAGCCGGCACGAGCTCGCGGAGAATGCGTGCACCGAATGCCAGGGATCAACCTATGTGCCCGGCCCGATGCACGAGGGGCGCATGGTGGACGAGTGCCCGGAGTGCAAGGGCACAGGCAAAGACGTAACGAAGAAAGCCGCGTAGCCCGGTCGGTCTAATGCCGGCTTTGCAAGGGGCGTGGGAAGACGCCCGCAGAACGAGCGAGCGGCCGCTGGGAACGCCCCTCTGAGGGGAAGAACCGGGGAGGATCTGGGTCAGACAGTCGTCCGCGTTTCTGTGCAGTGCGCCGCTCCCTCGCGCGAGGGAACTGGGGTTTTGGGCAGGCAGCGCCGGCTGCCACCCGACTGCCTCACGCCTCCCTCAACCGACTCCTAGAGTTTTCTGGTGAGGCAAACTCGATCAGAGGCACTGGACGAGCGCCTCCGCCTCGTCCGAGCGGGGATCCATCGTCCAAAACCAGACACGACGACCAGCTGACTCGACCGCACCGGCAGTTCCAGATGGCGGTGGCCCCAGCGAGCTCATAGCAGCGTTGGCTCGCTGCCTTGCCCGTGCTCGCGCCTCTTCTGTGCTCACGAACATCACAACCGTGTAGTTGCCGTGCGGGCTCTTAAGGTCGGCGACGTTGTCCAGCCACGCGGGTAGCCTCGCTCGACTGCTTTCGAGTAGCTCGTTGTCTTGTGGCCGAAACCCCGCCTCGCGCATGCACGCGATGAACGCTGAGTACGTCCGTTGCTTCGTCTCGCCGCAGCCGCTCGCGACCAACGGGAAAAGTAGGAGCAAGGCAACGTAGGTCGATCGCACGCAGGGCATTCTCTCTGCACTTTGGGCTGGCGACACACTTCGGGTGGGGCGACCCGACGCCGATCCGGCAATGCGATCGTCACCTTCCCCTGGGACTGTCTGCTCGCGAGGAATTGCAGCGCATCGCCGGCCTCGTCGAGCAGGTAGCTCGCTTGCGATCACGCCGACATCCGCGTTGCACCTTCAGCTTGTGCCGAATGGTCTTGCACGCAATGCTTGTTCGCAACAGGGCGAGGGAACACGGTATGCGATGGCTGGCTATGCCCGAAAGATGAACACGGCCGTCGCCGCGGTGTCGCCGTTGCTTCGCAAGCACGGCTTCAAGAAACAGCGCCATCGGTTCAACGCCGAGCCCGAGCCCGGAATGATGCAGGTCCTGACGTTTCAGATGGGGGCGCATCAGCCTCCGGGCACGACCGACATCGCCGGACTACGCGAGAACCTTCACGGCGCATTCACGATTAACCTCGGTCTGCACTTCGACGAGGTGCGCGAACTGCCCAAGCGCTCGCCAGGTGCGGACTTCCTGCGCGAGCACGGGCTATCTGTGCCTCCGCCGCGCCCGCGATCGAAGATCCTCGGTGACGGCGACTGTCACGTGACCGCGCGGTTGGGAGAGCTGATCGACGGGCGCGACACCTGGTGGACGCTCGAGCTTCACGACGACGAGCTCGACTCCTTGGTCCGCGGACTGATCGGAGACTACGCCCTGCGGTTCTTCGAGCGTTTCAATTCGCGCGAGGCGCTCCTCAGCGCCTGGCACGCCGGCGACCCGACGGTCCGTGATACGCCGCGATTCACCATCGCCGTCATTCACGCGCGTCGCGGCGAGACGGCCGAGGCCGAAGAGCTCCTCGCGGCCGAGCTGCGCGAGAGCAAGCCGGCGGCGAGGCAGCAGATCATCGACGCCGCACAGCATCTGGGGTTGAAGGTCGGGTAACTGTCCGGGCTGAGGCAACGCACAGCGTGGCCCTCGACTTTTCCTGTTCCCGAAAGGCTCGCGGTGGAATAGATCCACTCACCGCCCTCTTCCATGATGTACTTGCCCCCGCCGCGATCCTCGCTGCACGACACGGGTGAACATCGATCTCTCGTCCCGCCGAATCAACCAGAACGAAGCTCCGTGGGGACGCGCCCGCTACATGCTCGTAGCCCAAGGATCGGCGACGTCCATGAACACGGGAACATCCTCCACGGAGGTCGAGGTCGTCCTGTTCGCGCATCTGCGTTTCGAGCAGCGCATCGACACCCCATCCGCCATCGATCCAGGTGGCAACACGCGCGGCTTCGAGGGCCGCTGCCGCTGGTGAACCCGACATCTCCTCCCGCGCACGCGCGCGAACGCGCAAGAGAGGTGGACGTACCTCTGGGGCTCGAGGAGCTGGCGTCTGGGGCTCGAGGAGCTGGCGTCGAATCTGACATGTGTCTGACACGACTCCGGGAGACGTGTGCGCATCGACGGTTCCAGGCGACCCCCGACGATGCGTGCCGGTGATAGTTGCCGGCCCTACCCCACCCCC
Organism: Actinomycetota bacterium; assembly: GCA_046731795.1. Taxonomy (GTDB): domain Bacteria; phylum Actinomycetota; class Thermoleophilia; order Gaiellales; family Gaiellaceae; genus GMQP-bins7. The sequence continues at coordinate 16,049 of JBKPLV010000032.1, forward strand.
TCGGACGTGATGCGAGGCCTGGGGCCTGCTCTGGGGCCATGCGCTGCGCGTTCGCAGCGTCATCGCCCCGTCTTCGGGGTATATGCGTGATCCATGCGCCGTCCGAACCCTGCGCCCGACATGAAGCGCATAGCAGACGAATTCGTCGTTTCCATGCGTGAATTTGGGTGGGAACTGGACTACTCGGAAGAGAGCGTCCGCACGTTGGAAGACATCATCAACGGCGACCTGCTGGACTGGCGACCGTGGCGGTACGGGAAAGTGGCGAAGCGCAACTTGCCCATCGCTTCGTTGGTCGGTGCCTACCTCGGGGAAGTGATGGTCCGGCATATCGGCGGTCACTGGGGATGGATGCCGGACTTCGATGTTGCGGCAGTACAACTGCCGACGGGGACGTGGAC
>JBKPLV010000033.1:0-2403 GCA_046731795.1 Actinomycetota bacterium
CTCCTCCTTCGCGCGCGAGACGAGCAGGCAGTACGACTGCACCGCGCCACGACCAACACGACCGCGCAGCTGGTGGAGTTGCGCGAGGCCGAAGCGGTCGGCCTCCTGCACGATCATGATCGTCGCGTTCGGCACGTCCACGCCGACCTCGATCACCGTGGTCGCCACGAGCACGTCGAGCTCGCGCGCCTTGAACGCGGCCATGACGCGCCGGCGCTCGTCCGGGCGCAGCCGGCCATGGAGGCACCCGACCCGGTACCCGCTCAGCTCGGCCGTCCGCAGCCGCTCGGCCTCGGCCTCCGCCGCGCGGGCGACCCGCGTCTGCGAGGCCTCGATCAGCGGGCAGACGACGTACGCCTGGCGGCCCTCGTCGAGGTGCCGGCAGAGGCGTGTGTAGGCCTCCGAGCTGCGCTCCTCCGTCACCCAGGCCGTGATCACCGGTTTGCGGTCCGCGGGCGGGCGTGCGAGCTCGCTCACGTCGAGGTCGCCGTAAACCGTGAGCGCGAGCGTGCGTGGGATGGGCGTGGCCGTGAGGTGCAGCAGATGCGGGCTCCGCCCCTCGATGAGTGCCGTCCGCTGCGCGACACCGAAGCGGTGCTGCTCGTCCACGACGGCGACCGCGAGATCGTGGAAGTCGACCTCCTTCTCGATGAGCGCATGCGTCCCCACCACGATCTCGGCGTCGCCGGACGCGATGAGCTGCCGCGCGAGATCGTGCTCGCGGGCGCGAAGGGAGCTCGTCAGCAGAACGACCCGCACGCCGAGCGGAGCGCAGAGGTCGTCGATCGTGAGGAAGTGCTGCTCGGCGAGTGTCTCCGTGGGCGCCATGAGCGCTCCCTGACGGCCCGCCTCGACCGCGCGCAGGAGCGCGTACAGCGCGACGACCGTCTTCCCCGACCCGACATCCCCCTGCAGGAGGCGCTGCATCGGCTCCGTGCGGTCGAGGTCGCCGTCGATCTCGGCCATCGCACGCTCCTGGTCGGCAGTGAGCACGAACGGCAGCGAGGTGCGGTAGCGGGCGATGAGCTCTCCCGCCGTGCCCAGCGGCTGCGCCGAGGCGTGCTCGCGTGCCGCCGCCGTGCGGGCGAGCGCCAGCCGCAGGACGAGCAGCTCGTCGAACGCGAGCCGAAGGCGCCCGACCTCGGCCTCGGCGAGCGCGCGCGGCCGGTGCACGGCCCAGAGCGCATCGGAGCGGAGCGGAAGCCGTTCGGCGGCCAGCAACGTGGCAGACAGATCGTCGCCGAGATCGCGCACGAGCTCGAGCGCCTGGACGTGCAAGTCGCGGAGCCGCTTCTGGGCGACCTCCTCGATCGCCGGGTAGACAGGCGCGAAGTCGCCGGTCTCGGCGTCGCCGTCGAGGTCGTAGGACGAGACCGCGAAGCCGTGACGGTTCGCACGTCCGCGGATCCGCAGCGACGTGCCCGGTACGAGCTTGGCCTCGAGCCACGGCTGGTTGAACCAGGTCGCCTTGATCTCACCCGTCTCGTCGGCGACCCGCGCGGTCAGGATCTTCAACCGCCCGCGGCGGTAGCTCGTCGCCGAGCGGATCACCCCCTCGATGACGGCCTCCTCGTCGCCGAAGAGGTCGCAGATCCGCTTCTGCGGCGCCGCTTGCTCGTAGCGGCGAGGGCGCTGCCAGAGCACGTCCGCGACGACGGAAAGCCCGAGCTTCGCGAGACGGCGTGCGAGCGTCGGGCCGACCCCGTGCAGGGTCTCGACCGAGCTCTCCAGCCGGTCGTCTCTCGGCGCCGAACGCGGCCTCGGCCAGCGGTCGGGCGCGTCCGACCCCGCGAACCCGCGAATGGACGTGCGAGCGATCGTCCCCATGGAATCGAGCCCACTATAGGTCCCGCGATCGGCCCTCAGGCATCGATCGCGAGCGTGTACAGCCAACCCGGCTGCCAGCGGAACGAGCCTTCGACCAGCTCCTCGAGCGGTGTCCCCTCGAGCAGGTGGTCGAGCGCCCACTTCGTCGCCGAGTGGCCGATCACCGCGATTCGGCGCTCGGCGTAGCGACCCGGAAGGTCGTGGAGGAAGCTCCGCACGCGCGCGACGACGTCGAGGTAGCTCTCGCCGCCGGCCCACGGGTCGAGAACGTGCTTCGTGCGCTCGACCTCCAGGCGTGCGACGGCGGTCCCGTTCAGCATCCCGTAGTTGCACTCGCGGAGGCGCCAGTCGAGGAGGATCGGAAGGCCGCGCGCGGCGAATGCGATCCGTGCGGTTTCCGCTGCGCGCGCGAGGTCGGAGGAGAAGACCGCCGCGAGCTCCTCGTCGGCCCGGCGCTCGCCGAGCTCCTTGGCCTGCCGGCGGCCGACCGGTGAGAGCTGCCCGTCGAGCCAGCCGGAGGCGATCCAGCGCTCGTTGTCGGTCGTCGTCGAGTGCGACTCGAAGACGATCTCGATA
>JBKPLV010000034.1:0-13813 GCA_046731795.1 Actinomycetota bacterium
ACGCTCGCGAACAAGGGCCTGGAGCTGGTCGAGGCGCACTACCTGTTCGGGCTCGACTACGACCGGATCGAGGTTGTGGTCCACCCGACGTCGGTCGTGCACGGACTCGTCCGCTTCCGCGACGGGGCCGCGATCGCGCACGTCGGCTACCCGGACATGCGCGTGCCGATCTCCTTCGCACTCACCTATCCCGAGCGCCGCGCCACGCCGGTCCCTGCCCTGGACTTCTCCCAGGCGTTCGAGCTCGCCTTCGAGCCGCCCGATCTGGAGCGCTTCCCGCTCCTGCGGCTCGCGCGCGAGGCCGGCGAGCGGGGCGGGACGTATCCGTGCGCCTTCAACGCCGCGAACGAGGTCGCGGTCGCGGCCTTCCTGGAGGAGAGGATCTCCTTCGTGGAGATCGCCGGGCTCGTCGAGGACGCGCTCGAGGCCGTGGACGGGTCGCCGGCTCGCGATCTCGAGGAGCTCGTCGCGGCCGACAGGGAGGCCCGGCGCCTCGCAGGCCGAAAGGTGGCCGCAGCGTGAGCAACGCTCGCCTGCGACATGCGGTCAGGGGGGAAACCATGTTTCCCCCGCGTGCCCCCTTCTCCTCGAGAGCGTGGGGAACCTCCCGGTTCCCCACGCCCCTCCGCACTCACGGACGGAGGATCCGTCCGTGAGTCTTTTCATCGCGATCCTCGGGCTCGCGCTCCTCATCCTCGTCCACGAGTGCGGTCACTTCTTCGCGTCGCTCGCCGTCGGGCTGCGCCCCCGACGTTTCTACGTCGGGTTCCCGCCGGCGATCGCCAAGCGGACGCACAAGGGCATCGAGTACGCGATCGGGGCGATCCCGCTCGGCGGCTTCGTGACGATCCCCGGTATGCACCGACCGATCCCGCACGACGCCGAGCGGCGCTTCTCGCGCGCGGTCGAGGAGGCGCCGAGCCTCGGCGGCGCCGTCGACCGCGTCGAGCGGTCGCTGGAGCATGACGACCTCTCCTCGTCCGGGATCGCGGTCGACGAGCTCGAGGAGATGCTTCGGGCACACCCCCTCTCTCCGGCTGCGCGCGCCTCCGCGGAGAAGGGAGTGTCCGAGCTCCGCGACGCGCTCGGCCCCGACGCCTACTGGAAGGCTGCCACCTGGAAGCGGCTTATCGCGATCGGCGCCGGACCCGCGGCGAATATCGCTCTGACCATCGTCCTCTTCACGATCCTCTTCATGACGGTGGCCGGCCAGGCGACGCGGGTCGTCGAGTTTGTCGATGAGCTTGAGACGGGTGTGCCGTCACCCGCGCAGGCGATCGGCCTGCAAGCGGGGGATCGGATCCTCGCCATCAACGGGATGCCCGTGAAGCCGAATCAGATCGCCGACCGGATCGCCGACTCGGGGGGGAGGAAGATCACGCTCACCGTCGCGCGCGACGGCAAGCAGCTGCAGCTCGGGCCGGTCGCCCCGCAGCTCGTCGACGACCGCTATCGCCTGGGGCTCGGCCTGCGCGGAAGCGGGCTCGGGCTCGTTCCCGCCTTCGGGCACTCGGTGAAGGTGACCGGGGTCGTGTCGAAGGAGATCGTCAAGTCTCTCGGGCGGCTCGTGACCGGTGAGGGCCGGGACGACGTGTCCAGCCCGATCGGCATCACGCGTGCCTCCTCGGACGCCGTCGAGCGCGGCGCGGACAGCTACCTCTGGGTGCTCGGGCTCGTCTCGCTCTCGATCGCGCTGCTGAATCTGCTGCCGCTGCTGCCGCTGGACGGCGGGCACATCCTGTTCACGCTCATCGAGGGCGCTCGCGGACGCTTCCTTCGGCGCGAGATCTACGAGCGCGTGTCGATGGTCGGGCTTGCGGTCGTGCTCCTGCTGTTCTTCGTCGGGCTCTCGAACGACATCGGCAAGCTGTCGTAGATGGCGAGTGAAGTCCAGATTCGCGTGGGCGGCGTGCCCATCGGCGGCGGCGCGCCCGTCGTCGTCCAGTCGATGACGCTGACGAAGACGCACGACGTGGAGGCGACGACGGCGCAGATCGCGGCACTCGCGTCGGCGGGCTGCGAGGTCGTGCGCGTGGCCGTTCCGAAGAACGAGGACGCTGCAGCGCTGCCGCTCATCGTGCGGCTCTCGCCGATCCCGGTCATCGCGGACATCCACTTCAACGCGTCGCTCGCGCTGAAGGCGATCGAGGCGGGGGTCGCGGCCGTGCGCATCAACCCGGGGAACATCGGCGGCCCGGACAAGGTCGAGCGGGTCGTTCGCGCGGCCAAGCGCGCGGGGATACCGATGCGGATCGGCGCGAACTCGGGCTCGCTACCGAAGCACCTACACGCGCTCGCCCAGCAGGACCAGGCAGAGGCGCTCGTTGCCGCGGCGCTCGAGGAGGTCGAGCTCCTCGAGAAGCTCGACTACCGCGACTTCAAGATCTCCGTGAAGGCGACGCACGTGCCCACGATGATCCGGGCGTACCGGATGCTCTCGTCGAAGGTGCCGTACCCGCTCCATCTGGGCGTCACCGAGGCCGGAACCGAGTTCGCGGGCGCGATCAAGAGCTCCGTCGGGATCGGCTCGCTCCTCGCCGACGGCATCGGGGACACCATGCGCGTCTCCCTCACGGCCGACCCGGTGAAGGAGGTCGAGGTCGCGTGGGAGATCCTGAAGGCGCTCGGCCTGCGCGAGCGCGGCCCGGTGATGATCGCGTGCCCGTCGTGCGGGCGTGACAACGTGGGCGTCGAGAGCCTCGCGCGCGTGGTGGAGAAGCGACTCCGCGCGTACCCAGAGGCGTTCGAGGTCGCCGTCATGGGGTGCGCCGTGAACGGACCGGGGGAGGCGGGCGACGCCGACTTCGGGATTGCAGGCGGCCGCGACGTCGGCTTCATCTATGCACACGGCCGCGTGCTCAAGAAGGTCCCCTCGGAGACCCTCATCGACGAGCTCTTCGTCGAGATCGACCGCTGGCTGGCCGACGGCATGAAGCGCCCGAAGCGCCTGAAGATGGCGAAGCCGGCGGCGCTCGCCATGGCCGAGGCGAGCCTCATCCCGCTCGACGGCGCGTGAGCGACTCCGGGTCGGAGTTCGTCGTCCTCCACGTGCGCGACGGCGAGCTGACGGACGAGGAGAACTGGGTCTACACGTGGGTCGACGAGACCGGACTCGTCGTCTACGTGGGCGCGACGGGGCTCGATCCCCACACGCGCGTGTGGCTGCACCTCCACCACGCCGATCCGGACGTGGGCCGGATCGCCGCGGGCTTCGAACGGCTACCGACAGCAGAGCTGGACGTGCTCGCGATGGTCGTCCCCGAGGAGGTCTCCCGCGCCGACGTGCGCGACGCGCTCGGCGTGCTGCTCGCGGACGAGGGGCTCCTCGCCGAGGACGCGATCACGGACCACCTCCAGCTCCCGCTCGCCTCGAGCGCTGTAACGCGCGAGCTCGCCGAGCGCTTCGTGGCTCGTCTCCGCGCGTACCTCGAACCAACCGAGGCAACGCTTCTCTAACCTCTGCCGATCGTGATCGCACGTCAGTCACAGCTCTTCATCCCGACCCTGCGAGAGGCGCCGGCCGAGGCGGACGCGGTCTCGCACAAGCTGCTCGTCCGCGGCGGCTACATACGCCAGGTGAGCACCGGGGTGTGGACGTTCCTGCCTCTGGGCTGGCGCGTCCACCAGAAGGTCGTCCAGATCATCCGCGAGGAGATGGACGCGATCGGCGGCCAGGAGATGCTCATGCCCGTGCTGACGCCCTACGAGCTGTGGCAGCAATCGGGTCGGGACGCGATCCCTGAGATCTTCCGCCTCCAGGACCGGAACGGGCGCGACTACGTGCTCCCGCTGACGCACGAGGAGACTGTGACGTTCCACGCGAAGGAGATCTCGAGCTATCGGCAGCTCCCGCAGCTCCTCTACCACTTCTCGATCAAGGAGCGCGACGAGCCCCGCTCGCGCGGCGGACTGCTCCGCCTCCGGGAGTTCATCATGAAGGACGCGTACTCGTTCGACCGCGACGAGACAGGCCTCGACGTCGCGTTCCGCAAGAACGAAGAGGCCTACCACCGGATGTTCCGGCGCGCCGGCCTCGAGTACTCGGCCGTCCAGGCCGAGTCCGGGATGATGGGCGGGAAGGAGTCGATCGACTTCCTCGCGCCGTCGGGCTCCGGCGAGAACACGCTCGTGACCTGCGAGAACGGCGACTTCGCTGCCGATCTCGAGATCGCGCGCGGCGTTCCCCGACCCGCCCGGTTTCCTGAGCCGCTGGACGCGCCGAAGGAGGTGGCGACGCCAGGCGTGACGACGATCGAGGCGCTGGCCGAGATGCTCGGCGTCGACGCGGCCGCAACTTCGAAGGCGATGCCGGTGGTCAAGTCCGACGGGACCCTGGTTCTCGGTCTCGTTCGCGGCGACGACCGGCTTGCCGAGACGAAGATGGTGGGCGCGCTCGAGAGCGATTACCGCCCCGCGACGGACGACGAGATCAGGGCCGCGTTCGGCGCCGGTGGCGGATCGTTAGGCCCCGTCGGCGTCGATCTCGAAGTGATCGTGGACGAGGCGCTTCGCGACGGGCAGTACGTTGCCGGCGCGAACCGCGACGGCTGGCACCTGCTCGGCGTCGCGGCGGGCCGCGACTACGAGCCTCGCTTCGCGGACATCCGCGAGGCGCGTGAGGGTGACAGGTGCCCGGAATGTGGAGGCGCACTGCGTTTCCAGACCGCGATCGAGGTCGGCCACATCTTCAAGTTCAACGACCGCTACTCGGCGCCGCTCGGAGCGACGTTCCTGGACGAGGACGGCGTCGAGCGGGCGCTCATCGGCGGAAGCTACGGCGTCGGGCCGGCGCGCGTCATGGCCGCGGCGGTCGAGCAGTCGCACGACGACAACGGCATCGTGTGGCCCGCGTCGATCGCGCCGTATGACGTCCACGTGCTCGCTCTACACGGCGGCGCGGAGGAGGTGCTCGCCTCCGCCGCGAACGTCGCAGCGACGCTCTCGGAGGCGGGATTCGACGTGCTTCTGGACGACCGCGACGAGCGGCCAGGCGAGAAATTCGCCGATGCCGATCTCGTCGGCGCGCCTCTCCGCGTCATTGTCGGGAAGAAGACGCTCGAGGACGGCGCAGTCGACGTTCGCCGACGCGACGGCACGGACGAGGGCCGCGTCGGAGTGTCAGAAGTGCTGAAATGGGCAACAGACCGCTGATGGCGCGACGGCGCAGATACAGCGACGATCCCTTCGGCCCGACGATCGAGCGTCTGATGGCCGAGACCGGCACGACGTATCGAGGCCTGGCCGACAAGGCCGACCTCTCGGCCGGGTACCTGAACCACATCGTGCACGGGAACCGGCCGGTGCCGTCCAACGACGTGATCGCACGGATCGCCGACTCCCTCGGCGTCGAAGCCGAGCACTTCCGCGAGTACCGCATCCGCGTCATCACGGACAAGCTCGAGGCGATGCCCGATCTCATCGACCGCCTCTACAAGCGCCTCGCGTAGATCTCGCGTCGCCTCTGGCGAATAGCGCCGGGCGTGAGGGATAACTTCGGCGTGCCCGCGACGTACTAGAAGTCGAAGAGTGCGTGGCCGCCCCGACACCGAGCTCGTCGTGCTCGCCCGCGAAGGGTCCTCGGAAGCTGTGGGCGCGCTCTTCGACCGCTACTGGGTCGTCGCGTGGCGCACGGCCTATGCCGTTACGGCCGAACGAGGGCTGGCCGACGATGCGGCCCAGGAGGCATTCGTCAAGGCGCTCGCCGCGCTCGACCGCTTCGACGAGACACAGCCGTTCGCGCCGTGGCTGAAGCGCATCGCCATCAACGCTGCGGTCGATGGCCTCCGCCGGACTCGGCGGCTGGAGGTCGTCCACGACGAGGAGAGCACCTTCCACACGTGGACGCTCGGAGAATCGGCCGAGGACGATCTCCGCCGCTGGGCGGTCGCCGACGCCGTGGCGGCACTCGGCGCGGGGAAGCGCGTCGTCGTCGTCCTCCACTACTGGCTCGACCTGCCGCTCGAGGAGATCGCGGGGGTTCTCGGCCTCCCGATCGGAACCGTGGCGTCTCGGCTGGCGAGAGCCAAGGATGAGCTCCGGGTCGTGCTGGAGGCAGAGCGTGTCGTCTGAGCTCGATCGCGTCCTACGCGAGGCGCGGGAGTCACTGCCGGCGCCGGACGTCGAGGCCACGCAGCGTGCCCGCAACCGGGTGCTCGCGCCCTTTCGGCGCCGGAAGACGCGGACGCGCGCGCTCGTCCTCGCCGGAGCGACGCTCGTCGCCGCGCTCGTCCTCGGAGTGACAGCCGGCTCGCTGCGCGCCCCGGCCGGTAGCGCGGCGCGAGAGCCGGCCGTGCTTGGCTTCGTCCCGGAGCCTGGGTGGTATGCGCTGCAGTCGCCGCCGCCGGCCGTGCCGGGCCAGCAGACGGTCGCGGTCGCTGCGAACGTCCCGTTCGCGGCGGACGACACTGTCCACGGCTTGGTGGAGCCATCCGGGCTGCCGTACTCCACGCTGCTGAGTCTCCCGGCGCGCGGCATCGTCGTCGTCGCATCGATGACGCCGGAGGCGGCGCCACACCTCACGCCGGTGTTCGTGAAGTCCGCGTATCGCGAAGCGAAGCTTCCACTCCAGGTCCGCGACGGCGTGACGTACCTCCAGTGGGGAGCCCAGGTGCGGCCCGACCAGCCGCTCGCGCAGCTCCAGCTGAAGGCGAGCATCCACCACTACGACGTGGATGTCGTCGTCTACTTCGGCGTATCCGATCCCACGGAGTCGCAGCTCGATGCCGCGCAGCGCCAGCTCGACGGCCTCGTCATCCGATCGGTGAGTCGTCCGCAGCTGGCGTCGCGCCCGACCGCGAGGGCTGCACCCGTCGTCTCGGTCATCGACCGCACGTACACGTGCTCGACGACCATCCTCGGCGGGATCTACGAGCTGAGGGCGCGGGCTCATCCCGGCATCAGGAGCGGCTCCGCATGGGCCAAGCTGCCGTACGTGGTCGCGGGCAGCGGCGGGTGGGCCGGACCGCTCACCGGGCTCCCCAACGCGCCGACCAACTCGCTCGCGTGGATCACGGCCGGCAGCCCGACGGGCGAGACGACGGTCGGGGGTGACAGCGAGGTCTTCCCGGTGCTCGGGGGAGGGACCGTCGGTGTGAACGCCTCCGTGTGCCGACCGTCGAGAGCGAAGGTGGCGCTCACGAGCACGGGTCTTCGCGGAGGCGCCGTGAGGACGGGGTGGGCCAGGATCGACTGCATCGTGCCGCGGCGCGTCGTCGTGCGGATTCGGGCGACCGTCGACGGCTCGGACGCGCTGCGTGAGCGCGCGCGCATCTTCGTCGCGACGAACGCGCCGGCGCGCGACGCGAAGCTCGCCGTCCGCACTCCAACCGGGAAGCTCCTCATGTACGCCGACACCAAGCAGAGCGGCCAGGCGCGGCTCTTCACCGCGAAGGGATGCGGGCCGGGGTGAGACGTGCGCTTGGCTTGTGCGCCGTCGTCTGCGTCGGCATGCTGGGTTCAGCGGCGCGGGCGGCGCCCGAGCGTCCCGATGCGGTGCGCGTCGTCGACCGGACGCTCACGTGTCGCGTCGGCTCCTACCACGGCGCGCGCCTGATCTATCTCACGGTGCGCTCGGCCGTCCGGCGCGGCGAGAAGCTGGACGCTCTCGCGCAGGCGTACGTCTCAACGCCGGGAAACCCCCTCTCGGCCCAGAACTCGCAGCCCACGCTCGCAGGCGTCACCGCAGGCTGGCCGCCACCTCCACCGCTCACCTCCGACGGGCTCGGGTACGAGAACGCGCGCTGCGGGCCGAGTCGCGCGTCCGTGCCGCTGACGCCGAAAGGGCTGAGCGGCGGAGTCGCCAGTGCGCTGGGAGAGGACGTGCACTGCATCGTGGCCAAGACGCTGCTCGTCCGCGTGCGCGCTACCTTCCGTGATCCGGTCGAGGAGGAGCCGAACAAGGCGGGGTCCTTCGTCAGCGCACTGGGCCGGATGGAAACGGGGCAGATCGCAGTTCGGACGCTCGTGGGGAAGCCCATCGCGTATGTCGACGTCGCCGAGGGTGGGCGGGCGCGCATGTTCACGAAGGCGGGATGCGCGTGAAGACCTTCGTCGGCGCCGCACTCGCGGTCGGTGCGGCGAGCGTTGGCCAGGCGACGTCGCAGAAGGTTCCACTGACCACGACCGGGCTCGGCGGAGACCCCTTCGGCCGGCTTCCCACCGAGTACGCGTGCGGCCCGTCCCGCCGCGTGCTGCTGCGCATCCGCGGCGACTTCGTCAAGCCCACCGCGTTCCGTGCCGCCCCCCCGTTCGGATACCCGATGCTCCTGGCCGGCGGCGCCACGACGCAGACGCAGCTGGCGATCGTCACCCACAAGGGGAAGCCGATCGCCTACGCGTCGATCTCTCGATCGAAGACGCCGGTCTACACATCGCAAGCGTGCAGGGAGGACTGATGGAGACGACTGGACCCGCGAGCTCGGCCCCCGACATCGCCGCGCGGCTGCTTACGAACGTCGAGACGGTCGTTCGCGGCAAGACGGAGGAGATCCGGCTCGTCCTGACGGCACTCGTCTGCGGCGGGCACGTCCTACTCGAGGACGTGCCGGGGACGGCCAAGACCGTGCTCGCGCGCGCGATCGCGGGGAGCGTCGACGGAGCCGCGTTCTCGCGCATCCAGTGCACGCCCGACCTGCAGCCCACCGATGTCACGGGGCTTTCCGTCTTCAACCAGCGCGACCGCGACTTCGAGTTCCGGCCGGGGCCGGTGTTCGCGAACGTCCTGCTCGTCGACGAGATCAACCGCGCGATGCCGAAGACGCAGTCGGCGCTCCTGGAGGCGATGGCCGAGCAGCAGGTGACGATCGACGGCGTCACACGTCCGCTGCCCGAGCCGTTCCTCGTGCTCGCGACCGAGAACCCGATCGAGCAGGAGGGGACGTTCCCGCTGCCCGAGGCGCAGCTCGACCGCTTCTTCCTGCGCACGGCGCTCGGCTATCCCTCCGAGGACCACGAGGTCGCCATCGTCGAGCAGCAGCTGAGCGTCCATCCGCTGCGGAACCTGCGGCCCGTCCTCACTCTCACAGACGTGCACGCGCTCCGGAGCGCGGTCGAGAGCGTCTACATCGATCCGGTCGTCCGCCGCTGGGTCATCCAGCTCGTGCGGGCGACGCGCGCGGCGGACGGGGTCGCGATCGGCGCCTCCGTGCGGGGGAGCCTCGCCCTCGAGCGGGCCGCGCGCGCGTGGGCGCTTCTGAGCGGCCGCGAGTACGTGACGCCCGTCGACGTCGAGGATCTCTTCCTGGCGGTCGTGCTGCATCGCATCGTCTTCACGCCGAGCTTCGTGGCGGCCGCGCGAGAGATCGGCTGGAACGCTGCAGCCGATCGCTTCCGCGAGGAGTGCGTCGCGATTGCGCCACGGCCGGGCGCCGAGCTCGAGCCCGAGGACGAGTCGGCTCTCGCAGTCGCGCAGTGACGGCGACGTTTCCGCTCATCCCCCGCCGGCGGGTGCTCGGCCTCCCCTTCGGAGGTCTGCACAGCATGCGCCGCGGACTCGGCTCCGACGTTGCGGGCTCGCGCCCGTATCAGCCCGGTGACGACGTCGACAAGATCGACTGGTACGCATCCGCGCGACTCTCGTTGGCTCGGGGATCGGAGGAGTTCGTCGTGCGGGAGCACTACGCCGACGAGGCACCGCGTGTCGTCGTCCTCTGTGACCGTCGCCCGTCGATGTCCGTGTTCTCCGAGGGCTGGCCCTGGCTGGTCAAGCCGGAGGCGATCCGCAGCGCCGTGACCCTCATCGGCGCGAGCGCGACCGCCGCGCGCGGGCTGCTCGGCTACTTCGACGAGGCGGACGGCGAGGCGTACTGGCACCCGCCGCGGAGCTCGCACGCCTACGGCCGTCCCGAGCTCGACCGCGGCTTCGGTGCCCCCGACGACACCCTGCGCCGTGGCCTCCGGCACCTCGCCGAGCACAAGCGCGACCTTCCGGCCGGCACGTTCGTCTTCGTCGTCTCCGACTTCCTCGCGCCCCCGAGCCGGGACGAGTGGCTCGACGCGCTCGAGCGCCGCTTCGAGATCGTCCCCGTGATCGTCCAGGACCCGATCTGGGAGCAGACGTTCCCGGACGTGAGCGGCGTGGTCGTCCCGTACGTGACGCCGGGCGGGGCGGAGACGAGCCTCGTCTCGTTGACTGCTCGCGAGGCGCGCGGGCTCAGGGAGGCGAACGAGGCTCGCTGGGCCGCGCTGCTCCACGGGCTACAGGCGCTCGACATGGATCCGGTCGTCGTCGACTCGCACGAGGCTCGGGACGTGGAGTCCGCGTTCCTCGGCTGGGCCGACCAGCGGATGTTCACGCGGGGCCGGGCGTGAGGGCAATCGCACTCGTCGCGTTCTGCGTGGCCGCACTGGCCGGCTGCGGCGGCAGCGACGCGAAACCGCTGCTCGTGGGGGGAAAGGCTGCTGCCGTGCACGGAGCGCTGACTCCGGACGTGCACCTCTTCGGCGAGCCGGTCGTCGCCGGCGTCGACGTCATCGTCGATCGCGCGCAGGTCGCGCCGGCCGACGTCCGGGTCAAGACGAACTTCAAGCCGTACGAGGCGGTCGGGGGCACGACGGTGACGCGCCAGGACCTCGGTCGCTTCACGCATCTTCGGTACACGACGACGCTCCGCTGCCTCGACATCGCCTGCATCCCGCCGACCTTCAAGTACAGCGACATCCCGATCTCTCAGACGCCCGAGCTGCCGCTCTTCCCGGAGAACCAGCAGCGCGCCGAGAAGGTCAAGTACCAGTTTCCGCCCGCGCTGGTCACGGCCGGTCAGGGCGACGGGGCGAAGACGCTTGGCCGCGTCGTGTGGACGCCGCTCCGCTCGCTCTCGCGCATCAACTGGTACGACTCGAGCGTCGTCGGCCAGGGCTTCCCGTTCGATGCGACGGTGACGCCGCCGGACACGACCTACCGGGCCCCGCCGACGCTCCTCGGCGTTCTCCTGCTCGCGCTTGCGGTCGCGATCGTCGCAGTTCCCGTGGCCTATCTCGTGCGCTCCGTGCGGGCGCGACGTGAGTCGAAGGCCAAGCGACCGGCGATGTCCCCGCTCGAACGGGCGCTTGCGCTCGTCGAATGGGCGAGCAAGCGGCCCTCGGTCGACGAGCGCCGCGAGGCGCTCGAGGCGCTGGCGTACGAGCTCGATGCGGAGGCCGAGGGCACCGCTGCGCGGGCACGAGCGCAGGGCTGGTCGCCTCCGTCGCCCGTCCCCGAGGAGATGGCGGAACTCGCATCCACGGTGAGGGAGAACCATGCGGCTCAGGCCTGAGCGCATTTTCATTCCCGCGAGCGAGCCGCACCGCCTGAGCCGGCTCGCGCGGCGCACGACGATCGCACGCGCTGCTCTGGCAGTCGGCCTGGTCGTGCTCGTCGCCGCCTGTGTGCTCGTCGCGCGCCAGTACGACGTGCGTCGCGCTCCGCTCGTGGAGTCGGGATCCAGCGGCGTGATCGTCCTCGACCTCTCCGCGAGCGTCTTCGAGGGCGGCTTCGAGGCGACCGTGCGAAAGCTCGTGCGCACGGACGAGCGGGCCGGGCTCGTCGTCTTCTCGGACGTCGGCTACGAGCTCCTCCCGCCGGGATCTGCTGGCCGGGAGTTCCAGCCGCTCCTGCGCTTCTTCCGGTCGACTGCGACGGGATTCCCGCCCCCGAATCCCTGGGACCGCTTCCGCGCCGGGACGAGGATCTCGGCCGGCCTGCTCGCCGCGCGCGACTCGCTGAGGCGTGTGGGCCAGACGAGCGGAACGCTCGTCTTGGTGAGCGATCTTGAGATCCTTCCCGACGAGGTGCAGCGGCTCGTGGGGGTTCTCGCCAATCTGCACAGCGAGGGCTACGCCGTTCGCATCGTCCCGCTCTCGCCGAGGCCCGAGCAGCGCGCGCTTATCCAGCAGCTCGTCGGCGCGCAGTCGCTGCTACCGGAACCTCAGAGCGGGGAGGAGGCCGTGCGCGCGCCGGGCGAGAACAGCGTCGGGGTCGGACTGCCGTGGCTATTCATGGGACTGGGCCTCGTACTTGTGCTCGTCCTGGCTGCGAACGAGCGGTTGCTCGCGCGCCTCGAGGTGGGCCGATGACGCGCCGTGAGCGGATCGTGCTCGGACTCGCCGTACTCGCGATTCCCGTCGCGATCGTCCTGGCCGTGTTCGCCGTCGACGTGCTGCGCACGCCGGGTTGGGTGTCCGCGGACGACGCGCGCTTCCAGAACGCACCCATCCGCAGCGGGGGGCTCTGGAACGAGCCCGGCGTGCTGGGGACACGCGCACGTCTCGCCGTGCTCGGCGTCGAGGACGACCTCGCCTACCGGAGGACCGTCGCGCTGTTCGCGAGGCTCCGGCCGGGCAAATCCGATCTGGGAGTCGGTCCTGAGGTAGAGGCTCGCTGGGCGAAGCTCCAATTCGACCTCACAACTCAGAGTCGCGAGCACTCCGATCCGGTGCGCCGCTCGAGGCTTCAGAACCTCCTGGGCATCACGCTGCTGGCGCGCTACTTGTACGCGTCCCCGGACGAACGGACCACCTTGCTCGCCAACGCCGTGGGCGCATTTCGCACCGGGGTCGAGCTTGATCCGAAGAACGACGACGCCAAGACGAATCTCGAGCTGGCTCTGCGCGCCTACGGACCTGTCCTCTTCCCGTCCAACGCGCCCGACACCGGCGGCGCGCACGGCCAGAAGTCCGGCCAGGGTCGCGCTGGCAGCGGGTACTAGGGCATGGGCGTCAGCTTCCTGGCGCCCGTCGCGTCGCTCTTCGCACTCCTCGCGGTCGTGCCGCTCGCCGTGTTCGTCGGGCGGCGGAGGAGGGCGGACCGGATCCGCGCGGCGCTCGGGCTTCGCGGTGCCGGCGGGCGCTCGTGGATCGCGCTCGCGGCCTGCCTCGCGGCCGTGCCCGTCCTCGTCGGTGTCGCCGCGGCACAGCCGGTGGTGACGAGCGCGCGCACCGTTCCGCAGCGCAAAGACGCCGAGGCCTTCGTGGTGCTCGACACCTCGCGCTCGATGTTGGCCTCGAAGAGAAGCGGCGAGACAACCCGGTTCGCGCGCGCTCGCGACGAGGCGATCGCGCTCCAGGCGAAGCTCGGAGACATCCCCGTCGGGCTCGCGTCCTTCACCGACCGCGTGCTTCCGCACCTCTTCCCGACCGTCGACGAGCGCGCCTTCCGCGACACGCTCGTCGAGGCGATGGGCATCGAGCGGCCTCCGCCGTCGACCTCGTTCGGCACCAACGTTACGACGCTCGACGCGCTCGGTGTCGTGCCGACGCTGAACTTCTTCACGCCCGGCGTGAAGCGGCGCGCACTCGTCGTGTACACGGACGGTGACAGCCAGCCGATCACGAGCGCACTCTCGTCAGACTTCGCCCGAAAGCCGCAGGTGCACGTGACCTTCGTGCACGTCGGTGACGCGAGCGAGCGCGTCTACACGAGCGGCGTCGCGGAGCCGGGCTACACGCCCGATCCGACCGCGTCGGCGACGCTCGCCGCCGCCGCGGCTGCGGTCCGCGGCCGTGTGGTCCGCGAGGGAGACGTGGGCGCAGTCGCGGAGAGCGTTCGAGCGTCGCTCGGTACGGGCCCGACCGTCCAGCGCCGCATCGAAGGCAGCCGCTGGGCGCTCATGCCGCTCCTCGCTCTGCTGACCGTGTTCCCGCTCGGCTTCGTGCTCCTCCGGCGCAACGCGTGAGAGCGGCTAAGGTTCGCGCTGCCACGGGGCGTGGCGCAGCCTGGTTAGCGCGCTAGTCTGGGGGACTAGAGGTCCCGAGTTCGAATCTCGGCGCCCCGATAGAAAAGGCCCTCTTGGCAGGGCTTTTTCTTTGAGCGGATCCACGTCGTCGCCGCTGCGCGTAC
>JBKPLV010000035.1:0-5735 GCA_046731795.1 Actinomycetota bacterium
GGCACGTCCTCCGGGAGCGCGACCCAGGGCAGCTTCGAGCGCGTGAAGATGTGGACGTCCGGCGCGACCGACGAGGGATCGTCGAGCGTTCCTGCCCGGACGAAGCGCAGCCTCGGGCTCGTGTACTTGCTGTAGAGCGCCGTCTGACACGTCGGGCAGCGCCAGATTCTCTGCTTGCCGCGGTCCCGAGGGACGTCGATCGCGACCGGCTCGCCCTGGAGCAGCTCGACACGGTCGGTCTCGATGAGGAGGTTGATAACGAACGCGCTCCCCGTCTGCCGCTGACAGTTGAGGCAGTGGCAGCAGTGGACGAACAGCGGCTCGGAGGCGAGCCGGTACCGGACCTCGCCGCACGAACAGCGACCCTCGCGTCGAACGCTCACGACTCCTCCTCTCGCTCGGCTCTCGCCCGGACGCTAGCGCGGGAAGAGTCGCGCGGCCGTCGCCTTGAACGAAGCCGTCGCGAGCACGCCCGGACGCAGGTCGAGCCGCTCCGCCGATGCCGCGGTGATCTCGGCCACGATCGGCCCGACGCGGACCCGCGTACGGTTGCCCATCGGCGCCACCGAGACGACCGCGCCGCTCACGTGGTTCAGGCGCGAGTCGTCCGGAAGGTACGAGCCGAGCGACACCTCCCACGGATACACCGCCACGTTGACGGGGCCCGTCGCGGCGTCGGCACTCCACACGGAGAGGCCGCCGTCGAGCGCGACGTGGCTGAGACCGTCCCGAGTCTCCACGACCTGACCCGGCAAGACAGTTGCGCCGGTGAAGCTCGCGACGAACGCGTCGCGCGGCGTCGCCACGAGGTCGGTCGGCGTCGCCAGCTGCAGCACCTCGCCTTCGGAGATGACACCGACGCGGTGCGCGAGCGTCGCCGCGTCCTCGAAGTCGTGCGTCACGAGGATGGCGGGCAGGCCGAGCTCGTCGAGGAGCTCGCGGAGATCAGCCCGGACTCCGGCGCGCGTGTGCGCGTCGAGCGCGGACAGCGGCTCGTCGAGCAGGAGCAGCGCGGGGTCGCGCGCCAGCGCGCGCGCGAGCGCGACCCGCTGGCGCTCGCCGCCGGAGAGCTCGCCGACGCGCGCACGCGCGAGCGCGCCGATGCGGAAGCGCTCGAGCAGCGGATCGACGTCCTCGTTCCTCCGTGCACCGAAGCGGACGTTGTGCCACACGTCCAGGTGCGGGAAGAGGGCGTATTCCTGGAACAGGTACCCGACGCGCCGCCGCTCGGGCGGGACGTCGACGCGCCGAGACGTGTCCAGCAGCACCTCGTCGTCGAGCCCGACGTAGCCCTCGTCCGGACGGAGGAGACCCGCGACGACGCGGAGCAGCGTCGTCTTACCCGCTCCCGAGGGCCCGACGAGCGCCACCGTCTCGCCGGAGTCGACCGTCAGGTCGGCCGACGCGCGGTAGCTACGAAGAGCGTGAGTGAACCGGACCCGGAGCGCCATCGACTCGTGAGCTTGACGGAGAGCAGGACGAGCGCGCTCGTGACGATCAGGAGAGCGCTCATCGCGAGGGCGACGTCGAAGTCGAGGTCGAACTGCTCGTAGATCGCGAGCGACAGCGTCTGCGTCACGCCTTGCAGCGAGCCCGCGAACATGATCGTCGCGCCGAACTCGCCGAGTCCGCGCGCGAACGCGAGTGCCGCCCCGGCGCTCAGCCCGCCCCGCGCCAGGGGGAGCATCACGCGCAGGAAGACACGTCCCCGGCCGGCCCCAAGCGTCCGCGCGGCCGCAGGGAGGGTCGGATCGACGACGTCGAAGGCTGCGATCGCAGTCCGCAGGTAGAACGGGCTCGCGACGAAGGTCACCGCGAAGACGACGGCGACCTTCGTGAACGCGATGTCCACGCCGAGCGCGTCGAACGTGCCGCCGAGGAGCCCGGCACGGCCGAAGGCGACGAACAGCCCGATGCCGGCGACCGCGGGCGGCAGGACGAGCGGCAGCTCGACGAGCGTGACGAGCGCGTCTCGGAGTGCACCCCGCCTCGTCGAGATCCAGTACGCGGCCGGAGTGCCGACGACGAGGATCGCGAACATCGAGATCGTGATGGTCTCCCCCGTGACGCGGAGGGCATCTCGGGCGGCGTCGCTCCCGAGAGCGGACACGAGATCGCCCGGCGGCACCTGCAGGAAGATCGCCACGACCGGGAGGAGCAAGAAGAGGATCGCGACGCCCGCCGCGAGGACGAGCGTCGCCCGGAAGAGCACGCCTCCGATCACGTGTTGCGAAGCGGAACGAATCCGAACCGCTTCAGCACGGACTGGCCCCGGGCGGACACGAGCATGCGGACCCACGCCTGCGCCGCCGCCCTCTTGGACGAGCTCGCGACGACGGCGATCTCGTAGCGCACGTGCGGCTGCGCCCGCGCCGGGATCAGGATGACGGTCACGCGGTCCGCGACCGCGCGCGCGTCCGTCGCGTAGACGAACCCCGCGTCCGCCTGCCCGAGCGCGACCTTGCCGGTGACCGCGCGTACGTCGGTCTCCTCGCTCACGACCTTCGAGAGCACGGACGAGAGCCCGAGCTTGCGGAGCGCAGTACGCGTGTACGCCCCGACGGGCACCGTCGGCCCGGCGACCACGAGCTTCGCGGGCTTACGCGCAAGGTCGCGCACCCTCCGGAGGCCTGCCGGATTCGACTTCGGCACGATCAGGACGAGGCGATTCGAGGCAAACGCCACAGGCTTCCGAACGAGGCCCTGCTGGTACAGCCGCTGCGTGTTCAGTGGGGCAGCCGCCGCAAAGAGGTCGGCCGGCGCGCCATTGCGGATCTGCGTCTCGAGCGTGCCCGACCCGGCGAAGCTGTAGCGCTGCGGATCGAGGGAACGGAAGACGTCTGTCAGCGACGAGGCGGCGTAAATCGTCAGCGAGCCCGACGGCGCCTCCGAGCGCGCGGCGAGAGGGAACACGGAGCCCGCGAGCGCAGCCAGAGCGCCCACCCCGAGCACGAGACCCA
Source organism: Actinomycetota bacterium (assembly GCA_046731795.1). Taxonomy (GTDB): domain Bacteria; phylum Actinomycetota; class Thermoleophilia; order Gaiellales; family Gaiellaceae; genus GMQP-bins7. Next base: position 2,961 of record JBKPLV010000035.1, read on the forward strand.
ACGCCAGACGTCGTCGGCCCACGCAGGCACACTACCACTCAGTAGTTAGTTTTTGACTACCGATAGATGAGCAGACCTTCGCGCACACAACCGTCGCTTCCCGAATGGGCCGCGCTCGGGCTCCTATGCGAGGGCCCACGTCACGGCTGGGCGGTCGCCCGCGCGCTCGCTCCCGACGGCGAGATCGGCCGCGTCTATTCGTGCACGCGTCCGCTCGCGTATCGGGCGCTGGCGCAGCTGCGGGATTCAGGGCTCGTCGAGATCCGGGGACAGGCTGCCAGCGAGGAGGGCCCGGCGCGCACCACGCTCGGACCGACGCGCCGCGGCCGTACCGCCTTCCGCCGGTGGTGCTCGGCGCCGATCGAGCACGTCCGCGACCTCCGCTCGGAGCTGATGCTGAAACTGCTCTTCGCCGAGCGTGCGGGCGCCGACCCGGAGCCGTTGCTGCGGGCCCAGGCCTCGCAGCTCGCACGTGCGGAGCTGGCGCTCGAGCGGCAGACACGAGCCGCGGCCGGGTTCGAGCGCACGCTGCTCCTATGGAGGCTCTCGGTCGCTCGAGCCGCGCTCTCGTTCGTCGAGGCGCTGCTCGACAAGCGGACGGTGGAGCCGGTCGTCTACCGGCCGATCGGCCTCGTCGCCTCGGCGCATGTCGAGCTCGACGGGATGCCGCTCCAGCCGATCGCGGACACGAGCGGGCAGTCACGGATCGAGGTGTCCGAGGCCCATCGCGGCTGTCTCGACGACCTCGAGGGCTTCTCCCACGTCTGGGTGCTCGCGCACCTCCACGAGACGACCGGCTGGGACCCTGCCGTGCCGACTTTCCTCGACGACACGACTCACGGGACGTTCGCGACCCGTTCGCCGCGACGTCCGAACCCGGTCGGCCTCTCGCTCGCGCACATCGTCGCCGTCGAAGAGCTCGCCGTGGTCGTGGACGGCATCGACCTCCTGTCCGGGACGCCGGTGCTCGACATCAAGCCCTACGTACCGCTGTTCGACGTCCCCGGCGAGAACGTCAGCGCCGGCTGGTTCGAGGCTCGGGCAGAGCGCGTCTTCCGACGCCGCTCGGACGACCGCTTCGCACCGCGCAGCCGGCGCGCGTAGGACCTAGGACGCGACGTCGTCCTCGGCGAACGCGACCTCGTCGACGTAGCACCAGAACCAGGGCTCGAACGGCTCGACCGAGCGGATGACGGGATGCCCGGTCGCATTCGAGTGGGCGGTCGCGTGGCGATTCGGCGAGTTGTCGCAGCAGAGGATGCGGCCGCAGGTCGTGCAGCGGCGCAGGTGCACCCACCAGCCGTCCATCTCGAGGCAGTCCTCGCAGCCCGGAATCTCCCCCGGAACGTCGGCGTACACGATCGTGTCGAGGTGCGTGCAGGCAGGTGGCACGTCGCCTCGGACGCTACCTGCACGCATTACGCTTGCCGCCCGTGCAGTCCGCGTTCAACGTCCGGCCGCTCGAGGACTCGGCGCTCGCGCTCGAGACGCTCGCACTTGCGCCGGGCTCGACGGCCACGCTCGGCAAGCTCGAGCGCGACTCGCTCGTGTACGTGGGCAGTGGAGCCGGGGTCCTCACGGTCGGCGACGACTCGGCGCCGCTGCGCGCGGGCAGCGCCGGACTGGTGCTCGCCGGGGAGGAAGGAACGCTCGCTTCGTCGGATGAGCTGGCGGGGATCCTGGTCACGGTCGGCGGCGACGTCGACCTGCACGCGCCGATGGGCCCACGCGGGCTCGCCGTCTCGCTCGACGACGCCTCCGCTCAGCGCGCGTCCGGCGGACGCTCGTTCGAGATCCTCTTCGGGCCGCACAACGGCTCGACTCGGGCGACGCTCTTCGCCGGCTTCGTCCCCCCGGGCAAGGCGCCCTGGCACTACCACCTGTACGACGAGATCGTGTGGGTGCCCGAGGGGCCAGGTCGGCTTCATCTCGCGGAGGGAGAGGCGGCCCTGGACGCCGGAGCGGCGTTCCGGCTGCGGCCACGGCAAGTGCACATCGTCGAGAACGGGGGCGCGAGCGAGATGACGATCATCGGCGTCTTCACGCCGGCCGGGAGCCCGTCCGCCGCGTACCTCACGGACGACGTCGCCGCCGAGTACGCCGTCGCGGGCTAGCGGCGTGCCGCTGTCGATTCCCGTCACCTGGAGCGACGCGCACCGGCTCCACGCTCCGGCAACAGCCGTCTGGGTCGGAGCCCGCATCGACGCCGACGAGCTTCCCGATCGGGCCGAGCTCATCCGCTCCGAGCTGGAGGAGGCCGGAGCTCCGGTCGTGGACGCCGTGCCTCACCCGGACGAGGCGCTCCTCGCCGTGCACGACGTCGGTCTCGTGGAGTTCCTGCGCACGGCGTGGGAGCGCTGGCAGGCGGCCGGGATGGCGGCCGAGTCGGGCAGCGAGGACGTCGTGGGCTACATCTACCCCACGGCCGGCCTCCTGGCCGGAGTGGAGCCACGCGTTCCGACGGCGCTCTCCGCGCGGACCGGCGCGTGGGCGTTCGACACGATGACCGCGATCGGCGAGGGGACGTGGGAGGCCGCTCGAGCGGCCGTGGACGCAGCGCTGACCGCGGCGGACCTCGTCCTCGGGGGCGCACCCGCCGCCTACGCGTGCTGCCGACCTCCCGGGCACCATGTCACGAGGTCGGCGTTCGGGGGCTCCTGCTACCTGAACAACGCCGCCTCCGCGGCACAGTACCTCCGCGACCGCGGGACAGCCCGCGTTGCGATCATCGACATCGATGCACATCACGGCAACGGCGCCCAGGCGATCTTCTGG
>JBKPLV010000036.1:0-6351 GCA_046731795.1 Actinomycetota bacterium
AGCTCTGCCGTCTCGATGCCGCCCTCACGCTTCGAGCGCGGGGCGGTGATGAGGCGGCCGTCGAGCCCGTACGTCCATGCGTGATACGGGCACTGCAGCGTCTCGCGGCGGCCCGAGCCCTCGCAGACGAGCGACCCGCGATGCCGGCAGACGTTGAGGAACGCGCGAAGCTCGTCCTCGCGGTCGCGTACCACGACGACCGGGATGTCGCCCACGGCCGTCGTGAAGAACGACGCGGGCTCGGGGACGTCGCCTGTGTGTCCCACGTACTGCCACGAGCGGCGGAAGATGCGCTCGCGCTCGAGCCGGAGGACGGCGGGATCCGTGTACCAGTTCCAGGGCAGGGTCTTGACGTCGACGGCGCTCACGCGCGGAACGCTAGCGAGGTCCGAAAACGCGCGGCCCGCGAGGCGGGCCGCGCGATCCGGTCCGGAGGCTTCGCTCAGCCCCGCGAGGCCCACCCCGTGATGTCGAGGATCGTCCCGAAGCCGCTCGAGTTGTGCTGGATCGACACGTAGTAGTGCTTGCCGGTCGGGTCGAAGAAGCCGCCCGTCGACTCGGCGTCGAGGTCGTTGAGCGTCGCGACTCGGACGCAGCCGTCGGTGAGCATGTCGACATCCGCGCCGTCGGGTAGGCAATCCCAGATGTCGTCGTTGCGGGCGCCGTCGATGAAGTCGCCCGTGCTGCCGTCCTCCTCGACGAGCCAGTTGCCGCGACCCGGCTGGAACCCGATGTTGTCCGGCATGTTGAACTGGTCGGAGCCCTGCACGAACAGCTGCACCTGCGGTGTCGCAGTGTTGGCGAGCGCCTGCGCGAACGTGCCATCCGTGACGCAGACCGTCTCGCCCCAGTACCTGGCGGAGTCGCGGCCCGTGTTGTTGCCACAGAACCGCACGTTGCCCGAGGCAAAGGCGGCATCGTCGATTGCGATGTCCTCCGGGCGGTAGTAGCCCGTCCGGTTGTTCACCGTGGACAGCGAGCGCAGCTGCTGACTCGATGCCGAGTTGAGTGATGCAAGGAACGACCACGTGCCGATGCCGTAGGCGTCGCCCTGACCGGAGTTCGACCCCTGGCCCACCCGCAGGCTGTAGACCTTGCCCGCGTTGTACGGCGACTGGCTCAGCGAGCTGATCGCGCCGCCTCCGGCCCACGGTGTATCCGGCACGAACTTGTAGTAGGCGCCGCCAGGCGTTCCGTTCGACGGGGCCAGCTCGTCGCCGTAGTACGTCACGCCGTTGGGCAGGATCGCCAGGCCCTCGAAGGAGAGGAAGCCGAGGGCGTTCACGCGCTGGATGTTGTTCGCGTACGGAGCCGCTGTGACGCCGGTCACGTGGTTGATGGAAGCGCCGACGACGTTGAGCGGGTCGATCAGCTCGTACATGGCGCCGGCCGCACCCGCCTCCTCGCCGAAGAGGACCGTCCCCCAGGGCGTTGCGCGCACGGGGTCGCAGTCGTCGAGGCCCGTCGCGATCGTGGTCGCGACACCGGTCGCGAGGCTGATCTTCTGCAGAGACGGCTGCGCTGTGCCTTGCTCGTTGCAGGCGATGATGTGCGTCGGATTCGACTTCGGCCAGAGGATCATCTGGTCGAGGTTCGGTGCCGCGTTGCCCGCCGACACGACGCCGACCTTCAGCCCCTTCGCGACCGTGACGAGTCCCGCCGGGTTCGCGAGCGCTTGTGCCTGGCTCAGATCGGTGGTCGACGACTGGTCCAGCGGCTGCCCGAAACCGAACAGCGTCTGCGACTTGTTCTCCATCTGAGTCTGTCGGTCGAGTCCCCAGTCGTCGAAGTACGCACCCACCGCCGTGCCCACCACGGCGACGAATACGATCACGACGACGACCAGCGGAGCCACGCGAAACGACAAGCGCATTCGAGACCTCCCCCTTCGTTGTCCCGTCGGGGCTCGTCCCCGACACCGCGGTGATTCTTGGGCCGGCGCGTGAAACCGTGTGGTGACCTTCTGGTGCCGCAGCCGCGCCTCAGGCGGCTAGGCGCCCGATCTCGTCGTCGAGGCGCGCGAGGTACACGGGTCTCGGCGTGCGCAGATAGGCGACGATCGCCTCCTCGTCGTGCGGGCTCGGCAGCAGGGTCTTCCAGCCGCTCAGGTGGTCGGGCCGGTGGAAGTCGCCGTTCGCCACTGCCGGCAGCCCGGCATCCGCGATCCAGCCGAAGAGCTGCGAGCGGTTGAAGAGCTCGAACCGGTGGGCGAGCTCGCGGAGCCCGGCGTCGCGGGAGAACCGTTTCGTCAGTCTCCCGCGGACTGCCTCCGGCTCGTCTCCGTTCGGATGCGCCGCGATAATGGCGGCGCCGGACTCGGTCGCAGATCGCATCGCGCCCGCGATCCCGTCGTCCACCGAGACGAACTCTCGAATCCCGATGGCCACGGCGTGTGCGGCGAGGACCGGCTCGGGATCGTTGAACGTCAGCTCGAGGCCCGGGACGACGAGCAGCCCGTAGGTCCTCCACGCGCGTGCGGCCTCGCGCTCGATCTCGGCGAGGTACAGCGGGAACGTCGCCTCCTCGACAGCGTTGAAGAGCAAGCCCTCCTCGTGCCGCCACGGGTCGTCCGTGCGGACGACGTGATCGGTGACGCAGAGGACGTCGAAGCCGCTGCGCCCGTGCAGGTCGACGAGCTCGGCGACCGTCAACTCGCCGTCGCTCCAGCGCGTGTGGGCGTGAAGCTCGCAGAGCAGGGGACCCAGGCTGCGTCTCATGCCTCCAGCGTGGCAGCGGCACAGCGGTTTGTGGGGAGAAAAGTGGTTGATTTGCAGGGAAGATGGTGTTCACGCGACCGGTGGGTAGGATCGCGCGTCGGTGAGCCAGGCCGACCGGATAGCCGAAGAGGTCGAGGCGCGCCTCGCGCCGCTCGCCGCCGAGGCCAACCTCGGCTGGTGGAACGCGCAGGTGGAGGCCACGGAGGAGAACGCGGAGCGCCGGACGCGAGCCGAGCTCGCCTGGTCGGATGCGCTCGCGGATCGTGGGCTGTTCGCGGCCGTCGAGGACGCGCGGCGTGACGGCGTAGACGGTCACGTGCGACGTCGGCTCGACCTCCTCCACAACCTCATGCTCCGGCGTCAGGTGCCGGACGCGCTCCGCACGCGGATCGTCGAGCTCGAGACCTCGGTCGATCTGCGCTTCTCACGGCACCGCGGCATCGTCGCTGGCATCGAGGTGGGCGACACCGAGATCAAGAGGATCCTGCGCCGGAGCGACGACCCGCGCGAGCGGCGCGAGGCCTGGGAGGCGTCGAAGACCGTCGGCGCTGAAGTGGCCGGCGACGTCCGCGAGCTTGCGCGGCTCCGCAATGCGGCGGCCCGCTCGCTCGGTCATCGCGACTGGTTCGCGCTCTCCCTCGCGACCGACGAGCTCGACGAGGCCAAGCTCGTGGAGACCCTGGCCGCGTGCGAGCGGGTCACGGCCGAGCCGTTCGCGCGGTGGAAGCAGGCGCTCGACGAGCGTCTGGCGACGCGGTTCGGATGCGCGCTCGACGAGCTCCGGCCGTGGCACTACGCGGACCCGTTCTTCCAGGAGCCGCCGCCGGAGGGAGCTGTCGACCTCGACCCGTACCTCGACGGCAGGGACGTCGTCGAGCTCGCGCGGCGCACGATCGAGGGCCTCGGGCTCGAGGCCGAGCCGATCATCGCGCGAAGCGACCTCTACCCCCGCGAGGGCAAGAACCAGCACGCCTTCTGCGTCGACCTCGATCGGGCCGGAGACGTCCGCATCCTGGCCAACGTCGTCGAGACGCACGACTCGGTCGACACGATGCTCCACGAGCTGGGCCACGGGGTCTACGACCTCGGGCTCGGCGACGACCTCGCGTGGACGCTCCGCTCGACGCACCTCGTCGCCACGGAGGCCTCGGCGCTGCTGTGCGGGTCGCTCGCGTGGCGACGCGAGTGGCTCGAGCGCGTGCTCGGCATGAGCGCGTCCGAGGTCACCGAGCTCGAGTCGCGCCTGCTCGCGGCTCGTGCGTCCGAGCTCCTCGTCTTCACGCGCTGGGTCCTCGTCATGAACGCCTTTGAGCGGGCGCTCTACGCCGACCCCGACAGCGACCTCGACGCGCTGTGGTGGGAACTCGTGAGCCGCTACCAGGGCCTCACGCCGCCGGGCGACCGCCACGCGCCGGACTGGGCCGCGAAGATCCACATCGCGGTCTCGCCGGTGTACTACCACACGTATCTCTACGGTGCGATCGTCGCGCTGCAGCTGACCGCGGCGCTCGAGGCGAGGGCCGGCGGGATCGTCGATCGGCAGGAGGCCGGAGCCTTCCTGCGGGAGCGGCTCTTCGTGCCGGGCGAGTCGGTCCGGTGGGACCAGCTCGTCGAGCGGGCGTCGGGCTCGCCGCTCTCCGTGGAGACGCTCGGACGCGCGGTCGCGCCCGCCCTGAGCTAGCCGGGACCTCCCTCGAGTCCCGTCAGCAGCTTCCGCAGCAGCGCGTCGAGGGTCAGCCGCTCGCTCGCCGAGAGCGGCTCAAGCAGGAGGTCCTCGTTGCCGACGTGCGTGACCAGGGCGGCATCGACGATCGCCTGACCCTTGCGCGTGAGACCGACGAGCGTGCCGCGGCGATCGCTCGGATCCGGACGACGCTCGACGAGTCCGGCGTCCTCCAGTCGATCGAGGCGCTTCGTCATGCCTCCCGAGGAGAGCATCGTCGTGGCCATCAGCTGCGTGGGATTCAGCTCGAAGGGTTTTCCCGCGCGGCGCAGCGCGGCGAGGAGGTCGAACCAGCCGGGCTGGAGGTCGTGTTGCGCGATGCCCTCCGCGAGCCTCGCGTCGGCAAGCTGAGCGGCCCGGAAGAGCCTCCCCATGATCCCGAGCGCGGTGACGTCGACGTCCGGCCGTTCGCGGGACCACTGCGCAAGGATCAGATCCATGTGATCGGGCTCCCGCTCGCTTGACGCCACGGGCTGGAGCATACTTTCTGGAATGTATCTTCCTAGTAAGGTACTTGGAGATTGAACGAACGAGGGAGGCCACATGGACGCGAAGACGATGAAGGCAGTGCGGCTGCACACAGCTGATGCGCGCGCGGCCGACGGCTGGGGGCTCGAGCTCGAGAACATCCCGATCCCGCGGCCGCAGGGCGGGGAGGTGCTCGTTCGCGTGCACGCCGCGGCCATCACACGCGACGAGCTGGAGTGGCCGGTCGACCGGCTGCCGGCGATCCCCTCGTACGAGCTGTCCGGGGTAGTGAGCGAGGTGCCGTCGGATTCCGGCGGCTGGCAGGCCGGTGACGCGGTCTATGCGCTCACGCCGTTCGACCGCGACGGGGCTGCGTGCGAGTACACGATCGTGCCGGAGAGCGTTCTCGCGGCGAAGCCGAGCAGCGTGGGCCATGTCGAGGCCGCGGCCGTGCCGATGCCCGCCCTCACGGCGTGGCAAGGGTTGTTCGACCAAGGTGGTCTGGAGGCGGGCCAGCGCGTGCTGATCCTCGGCGCGGCCGGTGGGGTGGGGCACGCCGCGACCCAGCTCGCGCAGGAGCGCGACGCGCACGTCGTCGGCGCCGCCTCGGCCGCTAGCCTCGACGCCGTCCATAACCTCGGCGCGCAGGAGGTCGTCGACCTCTCCGGATCGTTCACGGACCTCGAGCCGGTCGACCTCGTCTTCGACACCGTTGGAGGAGACGCTCTCGCGCGATCGTTCGAAGCAGTGCGCACCGGAGGCCGCATCGTCTCCGTGGCGGAGGAGCCGCCCGCCAGCGACCGCGACGACCTGACCGCCCTCTACTTCGTCGTGGAGCAGTCCTCTGCGCAGCTCGCGGAGCTCGCGCGGCTCGTCGACGCCGGCCGCTTTCGGCCCGAGGTCGACTCGGTGCACCCGCTCACGGAGGCGTCCACCGCGTTTACCCGCCTGCACGAACGCGGAAAGCATGGCAAGGTCGTGCTCGAGATCTCGTGAGGACACAGGCAGAGAAGGCGCAGACGTTCCGCGCCCTCCACGAGGGCGCGCCGTTCGTGATTCCGAACCCGTGGGATGTCGGCTCGGCGCGCGTGCTCGAGGCACTCGGGTTCGAGGCGCTCGCGACCACGAGCTCGGGGTTCGCCTTCACGCTCGGCCGGCTCGACGGCGGGGCGACGCTCGACGACGTCGTCGCGCACGTCGAGGCGCTGGCCCGCGCCACCGACCTTCCGGTCTCCGTCGACCTCGAGAACGGCTACGGCGCTGCGCCGCAGGCGGCGGCGCACGCGATCACGCGGGTGGCCGAAGCGGGCGCCGTGGGCGGCTCGATCGAGGACTGGGATCCGTCCGGCCGGCTGTACGAGCCGAGCGAGGCGGCCGAGCGCATCGGGGCCGCCGTCGAGGCGGCGCGCGGCGCCGGCTTCCCGTTCACGCTCACCGCGCGTG
>JBKPLV010000037.1:0-2685 GCA_046731795.1 Actinomycetota bacterium
CAGCGCGGATGACCTCCACGAGCTTCAGCACCGGGACGGGGTTGAAGAAGTGCATCCCGATGACCCGGTCCGGGCGCGAGGTGACTGCAGCAAGCGAGGTGATCGGGATGGACGACGTGTTCGAGGCGAGGATCGCGTCTAGCGGAAACACCTCGTCCGCGGCGCGGAAGACCTCCTCCTTCACGCCCGCGTCCTCGACGACCGCCTCGATCAGGAGGTCTGCCGAAACGAGCTCGTCGACCGGCGAGACCTTCGCCAGCACCTCACCGGGGTCCGGCCCGCCTTTCTCGGCGAGCTTGCCGAGGCTCGTCTCCATGACGCCGAGGGCCCGCTCCATCGCGCCGGGCACCGCGTCGTGCAGCGAGACGCGGCGGCCGGATGCCGCCACGACCTGGGCGATGCCCCCGCCCATCTGGCCGGCGCCGACGACGAGGACGTGCTCGAATGTCACGCCGCGGAGCCTACTCAGGCGGCTGGGGCGCGCCGGGGAGGTCCGGGCGAGCGCCCTTCCGCAACCGCCGCAGCGCCCAGGTGAGCACGAGAATGAGGATGAGGATCCCGATCCCGACCTTGATCACGCCGCCGCGCGGTTCGCCTCCGGCCACGACGAGCGGGCCGGGCCTCACCACGCTGCAGGCCGACGCGAGCCACGCGCCGTCGGGCGCACGCGTGAGGAGGAGCCCGATCGTCTGGTTCTTCGGGGCGTCGACATCGGCGTCCGAGCCGCGAGGTGCTCGCACCCGGAGCGGGCTCGCGAGCTTCCGCTTCACGCGTTGGTCGATCTCGACCGTGAGAATGGTGACCGGCGCCCCCTCGACCTGACCGCGCCGCTCCGCGACGATCCGTCCGACGAGCGCCGCGTCGGACTCGTCCAGCCGCTGCGAGATCGGCGTGTGCGCGCACACGACAGCCGAAGCTGGGCTCGCGAGCGCGAGCGCGGCGAGCGCGATGCAGAGAAGAGCCTTCAGACCTCGACCAGGAGCGCGTCGCCCTGCCCGCCGCCGGAACAGATCGCCGCGAGCCCGAGCCCCCCGCCGTTGCGCCTGAGGTCGTGCACCATCGTCGCCACGATGCGGCCGCCCGAGGCGCCGATCGGATGACCGAGCGCGACCGCACCGCCGTTCACGTTCACGATGTCCTCGTCGACGCCGAGCATGCGGGTCGAGTTCTTGGCGACCGACGAGAACGCCTCGTTGATCTCGACCCGGGAGACGTCCCCGACCGTCGTCCCCGCCTTCGCCAGCGCCTGCTCCCCCGCTCGTGCGGGCGTCCGCGCGAGGTACGCGTAATCGTCGGCGACGTAGCCCTGCGCGAGGATCGTCGCGAGCGGCTCGAGCCCGCGGCGGTCCGCGAACTCCTCCGAGCAGACGACCACGCACGAGGCTCCGTCGTTCACCCCGGGTGCATTTCCGGCGGTCGTGGTGCCTTCGGCGTCGAACACCGGCGCGAGCGCAGCGAGCTTCTCGAGCGTCGTGTCTCGGCGGATGCCCTCGTCCGCGGCGACGTCCCCGACGGGGACGATCTCGTCGGAGAAACGGCCCTCGTCCTGGGCGGCGGCTGCGCGCTGATGCGACCGGAGCGCCCACTCGTCCTGCTCCTCGCGCGAGATGCCGAGCTCGCGAGAGACCAGTGACGCCTGCTGGACCATGTGCAGGCCGTCGAACGTCGACGTGAGGCCGTCGAAGACCATGTGGTCGACGACCTCGCCGTTCCCGAGGCGATACCCGAAGCGCGCCTTGGGCAGGAGGTACGGCGCGTTCGACATCGACTCCATTCCGCCCGTGACGACGAGCTCGTGCCCGCCGGCGCGGATCATCAGATCGGCGATCTCGAGCGCGCGGATCGAGGACGCGCACACCTTGTTGATCGTGTCGGCCGGAACCTCCTTGGGGATCCCGGCACCGACCGCGGCCTGCCGCGCCGGCGCCTGGCCCACGCCGGCCTGCAGGACCTGACCCATGATCACGTACTCGACCTCGCCCGGATCGAGCCCTGCTTGCTCGAGGCCTGCGCGGATCACGATCGAGCCGAGCGCAGTCGCAGGATGGGCCGCGAGGCCCCCGCCGAGCCGCCCGAAGGGCGTACGGACGGCCGACACGATGACGGAGCGGCTCACGGCCGGAGCGTACCCGCGGGTCGACACCCTCCGGCACGCGTCGTAGGATGGCCGCACCGTGGCCGTCACGGTAAGGCAGGAAACGCCGTTTGTCGTGCTCGACGAAGCGGATCGGATCGTCGGGGTGGGCAGCCACGCCGAAAGTCAGTTCGGCCCTCTCCTCGGCGCGTCTCTCTGGGAGTGCTTCCCCGGGTCGAAACCACTTTTCAAACCGCACTACGACTCGGCGCGGCGTTCGGCCGAGCCCGTCGAGTTCGTTCAGTTCTACGACGGGAACGTCGCCCGAGTGCGGGCCGTGCCGGCCGGCGAGGGACGCCTCGAGCTCCAGTGGGAGCACCTGGCTCGACTCGACACGCTCACGCTCGACTCCCTCTCCGAGACCCTCGACGAGGCACTCGAGCTCCTCGGCGCCCCGCGTCCCGGTAACGGTCTCCGGTTGCGCGTCATCAAGGGGGGGAACACGTGAGCGGACATACCCTCGACGAGCTCCGGTCCTCGGCTCCGTACGCGTACGTCGTCCTCGACGACGACGACCGCATCGTCCACCTCTCGAGGGCTTTCCACGACAC
>JBKPLV010000038.1:0-4003 GCA_046731795.1 Actinomycetota bacterium
GCTGCGCGTGCTCCATGACGCCGGGACGTTACTCGGCCTTCGAGTGCCGATGATTGAATGGCGCGGTGATCGAGGCCTGGAAGAACGCGCTCGTGCTCGCTCCGCACACGGACGACGGCGAGCTCGGGTGCGGCGGGACGATGGCGCGACTCGTCGAGGGCGGCTGCCAGGTCCGCTACGTCGCGTTCTCGATCGCCACACGCTCGCTTCCGCCGGGGTTCGAGCCCGACACGCTCGCCCGCGAGGTGCGCGACGCGACGGCCGAGCTGGGTATCCAGCCGGAATGGCTCACGGTGCACGACTTCGACGTGCGCACGTTCCCCGAGCGGCGCCAGGACCTTCTCGAGCTGCTCGTGCAGATGTGGGAGGAGTGGAAGCCGGACGTCGTGTTCCAGCCGTCGCACCACGACGTGCACCAGGACCACCAGACGATCGCGCAGGAGGGGCTGCGCGCGTTCAAGCGCACGACGATTCTCGGCTACGAGGTCCCCTGGAACAACTTCGACTTCTCGTACGGCGCCTACATCTCGCTGGAGAAGCGACACCTCGAGCGCAAGGTCGCCGCCCTCTCCCGGTACGCCTCGCAGCAGCATCGCCGGTACGCGGATCCCGAGTACATCTGGAACCTCGCCCGTGTCCACGGCGTGAACGTGAACCGCGAGTACGCGGAGTGCTTCCAGGTCTACCGGCTCGTCGGCTGAGAGGCGGTCGCGGGCTGCCGTGATGCCCGAGGGTCACGACCGGACCGCCCTGGTCCATCCGCTCGACGACGTCCTCCCGGGCGAGGCGCGCGTCCTCGAGGCGGCCGAGGAGGCTCTCGCCGGCGAGCGGCGCGGCGTCCGGAAGTACTGGCCGTTCCTCGGTCCGGCGTTCATCGCCGCGGTCGCGTACGTCGACCCGGGGAACTTCGCGACGAACATGGCAGCCGGCGCGAAGTTCGGCTACCTGCTGCTGTGGGTCGTGCTCGCCGCGAATCTCACGGCGATGCTCATCCAGTCGATGAGCGCCAAGCTCGGCATCGCGACGCGGCGGAACCTGCCGGAAGTCTGTCGCGAGCGTTTCTCGAGGCGAACGAGCTTTGCGCTCTGGATTCAGGCCGAGGTCGTCGCCATGGCCACGGACCTCGCGGAGTTCATGGGCGCCGCGATCGGTCTCCAGCTGCTGTTCGGCATCGCGCTCTTTCCTGCGGCGCTCCTCACGGGCGTCGCGGCATTCGCGATCCTCGCGCTGCAGGCGAAGGGCTTTCGCCGGCTCGAGTCCGTCATCGCGGGGCTGATCCTCGTGATCGTCGCGTCGTTCGCGGTCCAGGTGGTGTTGTCGGACCCCGACCGAAAGGCGATCCTGCACGGGCTCTTGGTGCCGCGCTTCGACGGCTCGGAAAGCGTGTTGCTCGCGGCCGGAATCCTCGGCGCGACGGTGATGCCGCACGTCATCTACCTGCACTCCGCGCTGACGCAGCACCGGCTCGTGGGCGCGAACGACGACGCGCGCCGGCGAATCTTCCACTTCGAGCGGGTGGACGTCGTGATCGCGATGGGCATTGCGGGGATCATCAACATGAGCATGCTCATCACCGCCGCCGCGGTCTTCCACGACAAGGGACTGTTGGACGTGGGTGACGACCTCGGCGACGTCTACGACCAGCTCGGCGTCGACCCAGGCCAGGCTGCCGCGACGCTGTTCGGGGTTGCGCTGCTCGCATCGGGGCTCTCGTCGTCGAGCGTCGGGACGCTTGCCGGCCAGGTCGTCATGCAGGGCTTCGTCAACCGGCGGATTCCCCTGTTCCTGCGGCGATTCGTGACGATGCTGCCCGCGCTCGTGATAATCGCGATCGGCGTCGACCCGTCGCGCGCGCTCGTGCTCAGCCAGGTCGTGCTCTCGTTCGGAATCCCGTTCGCGCTCGTCCCGCTCGTCCTGTTCTGTCGCGACCGCTCGCTCATGGGCGAGCTCGTGAACCGGCGCCTGACGACCATCGCGGCCTGGATCGTCGCCGGGGCGATCATCACGCTCAACGTCTTCCTGCTCGAGCAGACGCTCCTCTAGCGGGCGAGGCGCAGGCGTGCCCCGATCGCGCGCCGCTCCGACGGCAGATAGAAGCCGAGCGGGAGCAGAGCGAGCGGATACGCGAGTGCGAGAGCCGCCGCGACCGGCAGCCCGCCGCCGGCGAGCTTGCCGACCGCGACGAGGGCGACGCCCGCGGCGGCGGCCGTCCCGACCCGCCGCCACTGGTACGCGACCGGGTAGATCCGCTGCGACCACCAGGCCATGCCGACGAACATCGTCGTGTACGCGGCGATCGTCGCGATCGCGGCGCCCATCATCCCGTAGGGCGGGATCAGGAACAGGTTGAGCGCGATGTTCACGACTGCGGCCGCACCGGTCACGACCCAGTTGAACTGGGTGCGTCTCGCGCGACCGACTCCGATCGCGACGACGAGGTAGCCGGCGAAGGCCACCGTCGAGAACGCGAGCGGGCCGACGACGCGTGAGGACTCCTCGAAGGCCGGCGCCGCGATCCACCGGACGATCCACGGCGAGAGCAGCGCGAGGCCCGTCGCCACCCACGTCGTGACGACGACGAGATAGGTGAGGACGTACGCGTACGTCCTGCGTGCGGATGCATCGTCGTCGATCGAGTACGCGAAAGCCGGCCATGCCAGCCGGAAGGCCGTGAGGAGCAGGACGAGAGCGGAGGCGATCCGCACTCCGACCGAGTAGAGCCCGACCTCGGCGCTGTCTGCGAGGTGGTTCAGGAAGAGCCGGTCGGAGAAGTTCGTGACCCAGAGGAAGAGCGCCGTCGGAACGAGCGGCATCCCGAAGCGGTTCATCTCGCGCAGGAGCTTCCGGTCGAACTGGAGGCCGAGCTGCTCGCGCCGGTAGCCGACGAGGATCGCGTACACGAGGAGCGTTCCCGTGAAGTTGCCCACGATCACGCCGATCGGCCCCTTGTCGAGGGCGACGACCAGGAGGAGCGTCGCGCCGACCGTGACGAGGATGTTCGTCAGGCTCGCGGAGACGAACGCGACCGAGCGCTCCTCGACCCGGAAGAGCGACGTCAGCTGCTCGTAGTTCATCCCGGCCCACAGGCCGACGAACGACGCCATGACGAGGTTCCTGCTGTCCGTCGAGCCGAACAGGCGCTCCGCGATCTCGCCGGAGAGGGCGAGCCCGAGCGCGAGCCCGAGCGTCGCCATGCCCATCGTGAACCAGAACGAAGTGCGGAGAACGAGCCGCCGCGCCGCCGGCTCCGGCGAGTCGAAGTAGAAGCGGAAGAATGCGCTCGAGATCCCCATGCGCAGCACGATCCCGATCACCGTCGTGAGCGCGATGAGCGTCTCCACCTTCCCGTAGTCCGACGGGGTGAGGTACCGCGTGTAGAGCGGCAGCAGGATGACGGCGAGGACCCGCGAGACGAGCCCGCCGAGCCCGTAGATGACTGAGTGCTTGCCGAGCCGCTTGAGCTGGCCTCCGAGCGACGACATCAAAGGCGAGCGTAGAGCGCCAGCAGGCGGTCGGCGACGCGCTCGAGGTCGTGAACCTGCTCGACGTACGCGCGCGACTCGGCTCCGATCCGGCGGCGTTCGGCCGCCGACGCGACCAACGGCTCCAGTTGCGCGCGCAGCGTCTCCTTCGTAGCGCGCACGAGTGGTACCCGCGTGCCGAGCTCGCGCTCGGTGCGCTCGACGGCCTCGTCGTGGAGGAACGTCACCACTGGCTTGCCCAGCGCCATGCACTCGATCGCGAACAGGCCGTACCAGCCGGCGTTCAGCTGGTCGACCACGATGTCGGCCTCGCGGTAGCGCTCGAAGGCCTCGTCGTGATGCAGGCCCTCGACGAGGACGAGCTCGGCATCGAGGCCGTCGCAGGCGGCGATGACGTGCTCGGTGCCCTTGCGCCGACGCGACGATGGCGCATGCAGGATCACGGGACGCGTGCGGTCTGAGGGCGGTGCCGGCTCGATGGCGCCGACGTCGATCCCCGGCGGGATCATCTCCGCCTCGGG
>JBKPLV010000039.1:0-1815 GCA_046731795.1 Actinomycetota bacterium
GGTGCAGATCCGGAAGCTCGTTGCGCTCGCCCGCGACCGCGGGGCCGACCAGCTCCAGCGCGACCGGATCGCGCGCGAGTGGATCGAGATGCAAGCGCTGCGCTACACGAACTACCGCTCGCTCTCGGCACTCATGAAGACCGGCCTGCCCGGGCCCGAGGGCTCCGTCTCCAAGCTCGTCTGGTCGGAAGCCAACCAGCGCGTGACGAAGCTCGCGCTCGAGCTCCTCGGCCCCGACGCCGCGCTCGGCGAAGAGAACGCGCCCTATGGCGGCTACTGGCAGTACCAGCAGCTCCGCAGCCGCGGCAACACGATCGAGGCCGGCACCTCCGAGGTCCTCCGCAACATCGTCGCCGAGCGCGTCCTCGGCCTCCCCTACTCCCGCTGAGATATGGACTTCACGTTCACACCCGAGCAGGAGGCACTTCGCGAGCAGGCGCGGGAGTTCCTCGCAGCGACGCCCGAGCCCACGTGGGCGCAGCTCGCGGAGCTCGGCTGGACCGGCGTCTCGGTCGCAGAGGACGAGGGCGGCGCCGGGCTCTCCTTCGTCGAGGAGGCGGTCCTCTTCGAGGAGCTCGGACGCGCGCTGTACAAAGGGCCGTACTTCGCGACCGTCGGCTTGACGCTTCCCGCCCTCCCGTCCGACCTGCGCTCCGAGGTCGCGGCCGGCGAGACGAGCTGGACGCTCGCGTTCGGACCGCTCGTCCCGGACCTGGACGCCGCCGACCGCGTTGCGATCGTCGGCGGCGACGGCGTCTACGAGCTCGAGGGCGCCGAGCGCGAGGTGCTGTCGACCACGGACGAGACGCGCTCGCTCGGCGTCGTCCGCGGCGGCGAGGCGGGACGACGACTTGCCGACTCGACCGTTCTCGCCGAGATCGAGGCCCGCTCCCAGACCGCGCTCGCGCTCGAGGCGTGTGGTGTGGCCCGGCTCGCGCTCGAGGACGCAGTCGAGTACGCGTCGTCGCGGGAGCAGTTCGGGAAGAAGATCGGCGTCTACCAGGCCGTGTCCCACCCGCTCGCGGACGCGTACACCCGCGTCGAGCTCTCCCGCTCACTGGCCCTGTGGGCTGCGTGGTGCGTGGCGACCGGCGCCGAGCAGGCCGCGATCGCGGCGTCGGCGGCGAAGGCCTATGCAGGCGAGAGCGCCGTGTCGGTGTGCGAGACCGCGATCCAGTCGCTCGGCGGCATCGGCTTCACCTGGGAGCACCGGCTGCACCGGCTGTACAAACGCGCGCTCGGGATCGAGAGTTTCGGGGCATCCGGGACACGGCTCCGTGCGGAGATCGCCGCCTCGCTCCTGAACGACGCTCGTGCCCGCGAAACGAGCCCGACTCCCGTCGCGATCGCCCAAGGAGAGTAAGCGGATGGACGGCCTGATGATGGACTACCAGCTGAACATCCCGGCGATCCTCCGGCGCGCCGACGAGCTGTACGAGGACGGCGAGATCACGAGCCGGCTGCCCGACAAGAGCTGGCACACCTACACCTACGCGGACTTCGTCTCGCGCACGAAGCGACTCGTCGTCGCGCTCCGGCAGCTCGGCCTCGAGGACGGCGACCGCGTCGGCACGTTCATGTGGAACCACTCGGACCACCTCGAGGCATACGTGGGTGCACCCGCCGGCGGCTTCGTCACGCACACGCTCAATCTCCGCCTGCACCCGGACGACAATGTCTACATCGCGACCCACGGCGGCGACCGCGTGCTGCTCGTGGACAAGGTGCTCTGGCCGCTCGCCGAGAAGTTCGTCGCGCGCTGCTCCTTCGAGCACGTGGTCGCCGTCGGCTCCGGCCCGGCGCCCGAGGGAACGA
>JBKPLV010000040.1:0-8877 GCA_046731795.1 Actinomycetota bacterium
GAAATCGGGCGCGACCGTGGCAAGGTCGAGATAGCCCTCGTCGATGCCGGTGCGCTCGACGCGCGGAACGATCTCCTCGATCGTGTCCCAGACGACCCGCGAGTACTGGCGGTAGAGGGCATGGCGCGGGCGGAGGAAGACCGCGTGCGGACAGCGGCGGAGCGCCTCGGCGGCGCTCATGGCCGAGTGGATGCCGAACGCGCGCGCGGCGTAGTTGGCAGTGGACACGACACCCCGCCCGTGTGGGTCACCGCCGACAACGAGCGGCCGGCGCCGGAGCTCGAGGTTCTCGAGCTCCTCGACCGCGGCGAAGAAGGCATCCAGGTCGAGGTGCGCGAGAATCCTCACGCGGGCAAAGCTACTGTTGGCGCGTGCTTGCGGCGCCCGCCCTGCCTCCACCCGTGATCGAGCAGCCGGCGCCGCACCAGGTGTCGTACGGGCTCGTGACCGGACGCGCCCCGCGCGGAACGAGGCGGATCGTCGTCTATGCGAACGGGCGTCGGATGGCGACGCGCCCGCTCCGCCACCGACGGTTCTCCCTTCGCGTCGCGCTCCCCCTCGGCGACGCCACGGTCCGCGTGGCGGCGCTGGCTCACGGCGGGCGCCACTCCTCGGCGCACGTCCACGACGTGTTCGGCCTGCCGCGCGGCTCGCGCCCGCGGATCGTCGCTGCGCGGCTCGATCGCGGCCTCGCGCGGAAGCTGACCCCGGTCGTCCGGGCGTACAGAGGAACCGCGGGCTACTACGTCCAGAGCCTCACCGGCGGTGCGGGCGCCGCGTGGAACGCCAAGGCCCGCTTTCCTGCCGCCTCCACGGTGAAGCTCGCCATCGCGGCAACCGTGCTCTCCGAATACTCCGGCGTCCCGCCGCCCGGCTCGGAGCTCGATGGTCTCCTCCACGAGATGATCGTCCCGTCCGACGACAGCGCCGCGAACGCGCTCCTCGTGTGGCTGGGCGGCTCGACGAGCGCGGGCGGCGAGCGCGTCAACAGGCTCATGCGCTCGCTCGGGCTCAACGACACGATCATGTACGGCGGTTACGAGACGAGAAGTCTCTCCGGCCGGATTCCTTTGAACGTCGACGAGCGGCCGGCCTTCGGGATCGGCAAGTACACGACGTCGTACGACATGGCCTCCCTGTGGCGGGCGCTCTGGCTTGCGTCGGGAGGGCTCGGGCGGCTACACGCCTCGCGTCCGGGGCTGACGGCCGCCGACGCGCGCTACCTCCTCTGGCTCACCGCCCACGTCCGCGACCAGCCGAAGCTGGACCGAGTCGTCGGGCACGACCGCCATGTGGCGGTGCTGCACAAGGCGGGGTGGATCTCCACCTCGCGCCACGACACGGGCCTCGTCTTCTGGAGCGGAGGCGTGTTCGTGGCAGGCGTGATGACGTATCGCTCCTACGGCATCTCGCTCGCATCGGATCGTCTCGCGGGCCGCGTGGCCGCCATCACGCTGAAGCGCTTTCGTCGTACCGAAGGCTGAAAACACCGGATTCGTTGCGCGTTCGTGTCGTCGGCGGGCTTCCGACGTAGACCATACGGGGGTCGGTACAGTTTCTGTACCAACTATGCCATCCGTACGAAAGAGAGCAT
The DNA here is from genome assembly GCA_046731795.1 of Actinomycetota bacterium. GTDB lineage: Bacteria > Actinomycetota > Thermoleophilia > Gaiellales > Gaiellaceae > GMQP-bins7. Next base: position 1,595 of record JBKPLV010000040.1, read on the forward strand.
CGTGAGCGAGACCGAGAGCACGACACGTCTTCTTCTCGTCCCCCTGGACGACATCGTCGTCTTCCCCAACATGAACGTGACCCTCACGATCGACGTCGGCACCGAGGACCGCGTCCTCCTCGTCCCCAAGCACGAGGACGAGTACGCGAAGGTCGGCACCGTCGCCGAGGTCACCGACCGCATCCGTCTTCCCGGCGGCGGTCGCGCCGTGGCCCTGAATGGCCTGCACCGCGGGATCGCCGGCGCCGCGACAACAGATTCACAGGGACAGCTCTTCGTCGACGTCGAGGAGAGTCCCGATCCGGAGGGCGCCGACGGGCGCATCCGTGAGCTCGAGCGCGAGTATCGCGCGGTCGTCGAGGAGATTCTCGAGCTGCGCGGCGACGACGGCCGCATCGCGGCGTTCGTCCGCTCGATCTCCGAGCCCGGCGCGCTCGCCGACACCTCCGGCTACTCCCCCGACCTGACCTTCGACCAGAAGGTCCGGCTCCTCGAGACGGTCGACGTGCGCGAGCGGCTCGAGCTCGCACTGGAGCTCCAGCGTGAGCGCCTCGCACTCATGCAGGTCCGGCAGCGCATCCAGGAGGACGTCGAGTCCGGCGTCGAGAAGCAGCAGCGCGAGTACATCCTCCGCCGCCAGCTCGACTCGATCCGCAAGGAGCTGGGCGAGGACGAGGGCTCTGTGATCGAGGAGTACCGCACCAAGATCGCCGAGGCGGAGATGCCCGAGGCCGTCGCCGAGCAGGCCGAGAGCGAGCTCTCGCGGCTCGAGCGGATGGGCGAGCAGTCTCCGGAGGCCTCCGTCATCCGCAACTACCTCGACTGGCTGCTCGCGGTGCCGTGGAGCAAGCGCTCCGAGGAGCGCCTCGACCCGAAGTACACGCGCGAGGTGCTGGATAAGGACCACGCGGGCCTCGAGGACGTCAAGGACCGCATCGTCGAGTACATCGCCGTCGCCAAGCTCCGCAAGGAGCGCGGAGTCGAGGACGACGGGCGCCGCTCGGGCGCGATCCTCACGCTCATCGGCCCGCCTGGAACCGGCAAGACCTCGATCGGCGAGTCCATCGCCCGCGCCACCGGACGCGAGTTCGTCCGCATGTCGCTCGGCGGCATTCGCGACGAGGCCGAGATCCGCGGCCACCGCCGAACCTACATCGGCGCGCTGCCGGGCCGGCTCGTTCGCGCCCTCCGCGACGCCGGGACGATGAACCCGGTGATCATGCTCGACGAGGTCGACAAGGTCGGCGCGGACTGGCGCGGCGATCCGTCCTCGGCCCTCCTCGAGGTGCTCGACCCGGCCCAGAACCACTCGTTCCGGGATCACTACCTCGACGTCGAGCTCGACCTCTCGCAGGTCTTCTTCATCGCGACGGGGAACATGGCCGAGACGATCCCGGGGCCGCTCCTCGACCGCATGGAGGTCATCCGCTTCGACGGGTACACGACCGACGAGAAGGTCGCGATTGCGAAGGGCTACCTCTGGCCGCGCCAGCGGGAGCGCAACGGTCTCCGCGAGGACGAGGTCTCGGTCTCGGACGAGGCGATCGAGCTGGTCGTCTCCGAGTACACGCGCGAGGCGGGCGTGCGCCAGCTCGAGCGCGAGCTCGGGACGGTGCTGCGCAAGACTGCGACGAGGATCGCCTCCGAGGACGTCGTGGCTCCCGTCGAGCTCGACGAGGACAGCGTGCGCGACGCGCTGGGCCGGCGGAAGTTCTTCCGCGAGGTCGCCGAGCGCACCGCGGTGCCTGGCGTCGCAACGGGCCTCGCCGCGACCGCGACCGGCGGCGACGTCCTCTTCATCGAGGCGACCTCGCACAAGGACGGCGACAAGCTCGTCCTCACCGGACAGCTCGGCGACGTCATGAAGGAGTCCGCGCAGATTGCGATCTCCTCCGTGCGTGCGCTCGCGCCGCAGCTCGGCATCGAGGAGGAGCTGTTCGAGGACCGTGCATTCCATGTGCACGTGCCCGCCGGCGCGATCCCCAAGGACGGCCCGAGCGCGGGCATCACGATGGCGACCGCCGTCGCATCTCTCCTGACGGGCCGCCCGGTGAAGCACACCGTCGGCATGACGGGTGAGATCACGCTCCAGGGGCGCGTCCTGCCGATCGGCGGGCTCAAGCAGAAGGTGCTGGCTGCCCATGCGGCCGGGCTCACGGACATCGTCATCCCCGAGCGCAATCGACCCGATCTCGACGACATCCCCGAGAAGGTCCGCGACGAGATCGCGTTCCACCCGGTGATGTCGATCGCCGAGGTGCTGAACGTCGCGCTCGAGGAGACGCCGGTGCAGCCCAGTGTCACGGTGTAAGAGATACGCACCAGTCCCCGAGGACGTCCGCCGCGCGGCGGACGTCCTCGAGCGACGCTACGCCGTGTCGATCCTGTACGCCTCGCACCAGGGCTGTACGCGCTTCACGGAGTTCCGCCAGGCGCTCGGGACGATTCCGCCGGCGACGCTCGCACAGCGGCTCACCGAGCTCGAGTCGGCGGGCGTGCTCAAGCGGGAGGTGCGCGATACGCGGCCGCCGCACGTCGAGTACGTGCTGACCGGCGAAGGGCACCGCCTGAAGGACCTGCTCGACGCGCTCGCCATCTGGGCGCGGCGGTAGCTGGTAATACTTCCCAAAGTGAAGCGGTCGCCCGAGAGACTCGCGGACCCGTACCGGGACCTCGACATGATCGACTCCCGCGCGCCGCGCTTCAACCAGGTCGTGATCGGCACGCTCGCGCTCGTCGCGGTCGTGGCCGGCTGGCCGTGGCTCCTCGCCTTGCTCGCGCTCCAGCTCGTGGTCGGGCTGACGCTGGGTCGTCGGTACTGCCTGCCGTGCCTGGCGTACTTCGAGCTCGTGCAGCCGTACGTTGGCGAGGGCCCGCTCGAGGACTCCCGCCCGCCCCGGTTCGCGAACATGGTCGGTGCCGCCTTCTTGACGGCGTCCTTCCTCGCGTGCGCGCTCGGTGTGGGCGTCCTCGGAGCAGCGCTGGGGCTCGTCGTGGCGGCACTCGCCCTCCTTGCCGCCGCGACGGGCTTCTGCGCGGGCTGCGAGGCGTACAAGCTCGGCCGCGCGCTGACGGGACGGCCGTTCGTCGCGTGTCCGCTGCCGCCCCGGCCGCGGGCGCTATCAGACAGGTTCTGAGGCTCCGCGAGGCGGCTCCCGGCGTTTGCGACGTCGGGTCCTGCGCAAGTGACACTTTGTAGCTTGCGCGGTTCGCTCGAGCGGCAGGCGTGGAGAATTGCTGCAAATCGCCATACTCGCGACGTGCGCTCGCTCGGCCTGGCGGTCAAGTTACAAGTTGTCACGTGCGTTGCCTTGGCCGTCTCCGCGGCGGGAGTACCGGCGAAGGCACCGTCGTCGGCGGCGCTGCTCGCCCGGCACGTGCCCGTGCTCGTGCTGCATCCCGACGAGAGCTTCGAGCCTGTGCCCGTGGACGGCTTCCTCGCGGACTCCGACCTCGAGCGGAGGACGGCGATCGGCTGGGAGCCGGTCACCGGACCGCTCCCGGTCGGGGGCGCCGACTATCGGCTCGACCAGCGCTCCTGCACGCCGGTCGACGGGCTCGCCGCGACGCCGTGCTACGTCGCGACCGAGGCGGCTCACGGCTCCGTGCCAGTCGTGTACGGGGCCGCGTTTCGGACGAGAGACCGCATCGATCTCCAGTACTGGTTTTGGTACCCCTACGACGACTTCAGCCCTGGATTTCCGGCGCGCGACTTCTGGCAGGCCCACGAGGGGGACTGGGAGTCGGTGTCGGTCATCGTGGATCGAGCCGGCCGGCCGCTCACCGTCGCGTACTCGCAACACCGGAAGGGGAGGCGCCGCGCCTGGCTGTTGGCGCCAAAACGTGTCCTGCACCCGCTCGTATACGTCGGGCTCGGCTCGCATGCGAACTTCTTCGACCCCGGCGTTCAGCCGCTCGCGGTGCCCATGGTCGAACAGGCGACGATCAATCTCATCAAGGCCTACGGCGTCCCGGTCCCCGCCGACCACACGGGCAGAGGACGGGTCGTCAGGCCGGTACTCGTCCGCGTGACCGCCCGGACTCCCGCGTGGATGACATTCGCGGGAGCGTGGGGCGAGGCCGAGTACGTGCACATTCCGGGCCGCGCTCCGCTCCTGGCAGGCCTAGGCCCGCGCGGCCCGGCGTTCCACGCGCAGTGGCGGCATCCCGTGGCGGAAGAGATGACCTGGCCGCGCGGCTGAACGAACACTCAGAAACCCGCGCTAGCGGATTCTGAGCTGCGCACTACTCTGCAGCCCAGAAGTTCTCGAGATACTCGGCGTCGTCGGCCGACCCGCCGGGCACGACCTTCGACACGATGATGAGCTCCGCGTCCTCGGGCTCGTCGTTCCAGACCGAGCGCCAGGTCTGCGGTGGGACCCGCACCGCCGCTCCACGCTCGAGCTCGACGACATCGTCGCCGAGCTTGAACTGGAGCTTCCCGGAGGCCACGAAGTAGACCTCTTCCTGCTCTTTGTGGCGATGGCCGTACGAGCCCTTGCCACCCGTGTGCTGCGGCATGCGTCGGTACGTGAAGGCGACCTGCTCCGCCTCGAGATCGCCGGTCATCATCCGCATCTCGCCGGGGTAGTCACCGAGGACGTCCTGGACTTCCTCGATGCGCTTGATCGTGTAGTCGGCCATCTCGCCTCCTCGGTCGCCGTGGGCGCGACTCTAACGCGCTGCCGCAGCGACCGCGCGCAACGCGTCCGCAACGAGGCCTTACCTTCTGTCAACAACTCGAGCCGCCCCCGTTCGTTTCAGAAGATGTGTCGCCGGCGGAGCACCCACCAACGTACGAGCTGTCCCTCGAGGATCAACAGGTCGCGAGCTGGCGGTTCGAGCAGTTCCATCTCCTCGGGTTCTCCGACGAGGACACGTGGGTGCTCGTGGACTCGGGAGCCGACCTCCAGCTCACGCGCTCGCTGATCGGTGCCGGCTGTCCGCTCGATCTCGCACTGCGCATCGTCGTCTGAGGAGCCGCATCTTTGACACCCCCTCGGGGAGCTGTCATCGTGACTCGCGACGCCGGGGGATCCCGGCCCGACGCGAAGGGAGGTCATCGATGCAAATGAGCACCATCGACGCGAGCTGGCCTCTCGACTTCGCGTAGAGCCACTCGCCGAGAAGACACGCGAACCAGTGCCCGGCTCGTCCGGGTTCCCGCTCTCGGTAGGAGGACTCAATGACAGAACTGCCCATGCTCGACGGCGTCGACTTCCGCGTGTTCCGGGGTCGCGCCGACTATCCCGATCTTGCACGCATCATCACGGCGCACTCGAAAGGCGAAGGCGACGACCGCGTGGAGACAGCCGAGGGGATCGCCTCGGGCTACGACCACTTGGAGAACTGCGATCCGGCGCGCGATCTCGTTGTCGTCGAGGTCGACGGCCGTGCCGTCGGCTACACCCGGGTCTTCTGGGAGCAAGAGGTCGACGGCCCTCGCGTGTACCGGATGTTCTGCTTCCTCGATCCGGCGTACATGGCGCGCGGCATCGGAGCGGCCCTTGTCGAATGGGACATGTCGCGACTCCGCGAGATCGCGGCCGAACACGCCGACGCCCCCGAGAAGTTCTTCGAGACGTGGCTGAACGACAACAATGCCGCCGCGGCGGCGCTCATCCGGGGGGCGGGCTTCGAGCCGATCACCTACTCCGCGACGATGGTGCGTCCGACCGTCGACGACCTCCCCGACCACCGGCTGCCCGACGGCCTCGAGATCCGGCCGGTGCGCGACGAGGACCTGCGCACGATCTGGGAGGCGGACGTCGAGGCGTTCCGCGACCACTGGGGCTTCAGCGAACCGACGGAGGAGAGCTACCAGCGGTTCCTCACGTACCCCTACAACGATCCGACGCTCTGGAAGATCGCGTGGGACGAGGAGGGCGTCGCCGGCCAGGTCAAGTCGTTCATCGATACCGCCCAGAACGACGAGTACCAGCGCAAGCGAGGCTGGACCGAGGCAATCTCCACCTCACGCCGCTGGCGTCGGCGGGGCGTCGCGAAGGCACTCATCGTCGAGTCGATTCGTGAGCTCGCCGCTCGCGGCATGACGGAGGTCGCGCTCGGCGTCCACACCGAGAACCCGAACGGCGCCTATCAGCTCTACGAGAGCCTCGGCTACGAGGTCACGCAGACCTGGACGACGTACCGCAAACCGCTCTGACCGGCGTGGCGTCTGACGGCGAAGATCGCGCAAAGCTCTCGTTCGAAGATCGTGAAGTGCGCTAGCAGCTCGTGAAGGCCGCCGTCTGAGCGAGTAGTGCTGGCGGCTCTCGGCCCGAATGCCTGCCCGGTCTAGGAGCCGCCAGCCGAATGGGTTCAGTAGATCCGCTCGTACAGGACGGTCTCGGCCCACGCCTTGCCGATGCGCGCACGTCCCTCGTTGTGCTCGCGCCGGCCGCGGCACGCCTGGCAGCGAAGCTCGAAGTTGCGCGTGGAGTTGGCGCGGCGAGCGGACGTCGCGATGATCCGGTCGAAATTCACGCGCTCGTCGGAGCCGCACTCGACGCAGCGCCCGCGGTCCCTCGACCAGACGCTGAGGTGGAGGGAGTCGGGGACGGGGAGCCCCTCCTCGCCCTCGGTCTTGCCGAAGATCGCGATCCGCGCTCGCGCGACGGCGTCCGACTCCAGCATCAGCTGGAGATCCCTCCGGAGGACGAGTGCCTCCAGCTCGCTCTGACGAAGCTTTCCGTCGTCCCACCACGAGCGATTGAGGTACCACCACCAGGCTCGTCCCTCTCGCTTCAGCACGAACACGGGCCGCTGAAGCTGCCTCGCGGCAAGGCTTGCGAAGCGGCCCTCGGAGCAGTCCAGGTGGTGTCCGGCCGAGTGCAGCCGGAACGCCACCAGCTGCCGCTGACGTGCGTCCTGCGCTCTCGACTTGGCGGCGAGCCGGTCGACGCGCGTGGTCGCCGACGCGACGTCGTCCTCCTTCGCGCGCAGATGTCTCTGGATCGCGGCGAGCTCGCGCTGCAGCCGCCGACTCTCACGCTCGGATCCCGCGCCGCGCATGCGCCGCTCCAGCTCGAGCACAGCGCTCTCGGCGAGTTGGACCTCCCAGCGTGCGCTGAGTAGCTCGAGCTCCGCCTGCTTCAGGCGGCTCTGGAGCTTGCGATTGGGCTCATCGAGAAGCTCGAGTCGCTCGACGAAGGCTGCTCTGTCCTCGACCAGCATCGCCAGAACAGGCTACGAAGCGCCTCGGAAGGACACGGGCGCCGGGCCGCCCAGGGACCGTTGGAATCTCCGGAAGTCGCTCGGAAGCGCCAGGGTTCGCGGCCCGC
>JBKPLV010000041.1:0-5194 GCA_046731795.1 Actinomycetota bacterium
CCGCGTCGGGCGTACGGACCTCGAGGACAGATGCGACGCGGGCATGGAGCTCGCGCCGTCGCCGGAACGAGAGGCCCTCGTAGGCACCGTCGCGAATGAGCGCGTGCCGGAAGCGGAAGGCGCCGGGGACGTCCGGATCGCGCTCCACGAACTCGGCGAGCCGGTCCCAGGCGTCGGAGTCGGAGGCCGCGGTCGGATCTCCCTCGAGGACCTCCGCGATCAGCGCACCCGAGAACGAGACGCCGAGAACCGATGCCCACCGCAGGAGCGCGCGGTCGCCGGGCGCGAGGGCGTCGATGCGGGTCGCGACGAGCGCCTCGACCGTGTCCGGCATCTGCTCGCTCGCGTCGAGCATCTGCTCCGGGGACGCGAGCTCCTGCAGGAAGAGCGGGTTACCCGCTCCTCGCTCCATGAGGGCGGCGAGCTCCTCGTCCGTGAGCCGGCGGCCGCCCGCGGCCGCCTCCACGAGCGTCCTGGCGTCGTCCACCGGAAGCGGCTCGAGTCGAAGCGTGAGCGCCGGCAGCGGTGGAGTCCCCTCGGCGGCGGCGAAGCCGCCCTCGATGGCCCGCCTGGTCGTGCACGTGAGCCAGGGCCGACTCGGGAGCTGCGTGCCGAGGTGGCGGAGAAGCTCCGAGGAGGCGTCGTCCATCCAGTGGACGTCCTCGAGCACGAGCAGCGTCGGCGAGTCGAGCAGCCTCCCGAGGAGCGAGCTGACGACGCCGTGAAGGCGTGCCCGGCGGAACGAGGGGTCGAGGTCGTCGACCTCGGGCGTCGACTCGACGTCGATGTCGAGCGGGGCTGCGAGGAGGGGTGCCCATGGCACGAGCTCCTCGTCGATCGCGACGAGCCGCTCCGCGATCGCCGACCGGTTGTGCTCCGCACCTCCGTTGAGCTCGACGTCCAGGAGCGAGCGGAGGAACGGACGAAACGCGTGGTACGGCGTCGAGGTCTCGTACTGCTCGCACCGCAGCGAGATGTGCCGCATGTCCGCGCAGTTCTCGCGCAGCTCCTCGGCGAGCCTGGACTTCCCGATCCCGGGCTCGCCGACCAGCTCGACGAGCGTGCCGAAGCCCATGCGGACGGGCGCGACCGAGGCTGCGAGCACCGCGCGCTCGCGCTCGCGGTCGACGAAGGGCAGCTTGTCCTCCGTCCGCTCGCCTGTGCGCACGCTCTCGGGAGCGAGGTCACCGAGCACGACCGCCTGAACCGGCTCGCTCTTGCCCTTCACCTGGAAGGGCTCGAGCTCGGTCGCCTCGAACTGCGCGCCTCCACGTGCGTAGGCCTCGGCGGCGACCCAGACCTCGTCTTCTCCGGCCCGGGCCATGAGCCGTGCGGCGAGCGCGGCCGTGTCGCCCAGGATCGTGTAGGTCCGCCTGAAGCTGGCACCGACCTGGCCCGTGAACACCCGACCCTCGCTCACCCCAATGTGGACCGGGAGCGGAAGCCCGGAGTCGACGACGGCCCGCACGGTTCGCAGCATCCGCTCCTCGTCGTCGCCGAACGTCTGCGGCGCGCCCGAGACGAGGATGATCCTCCCGCCGTCCTTGTCGATGTCGCTCTCGAGGAAGGTCACACCGTGCGCCTCGGCTGCGCTCTGGACGGTCCGGACGAGGCTGTCGAGCGCGTCCGCAGCGGCCTCCGGCCCTTCGGTCTCGATCACCTCGTCCATCCCCTGGAAGCGGACGAACGCAATCGCGGCGTGGCGATGCTCGCCCTCGAGCGGGCCGACCTCCAGCAGCTGCGCGCGGAGGGGGGCGGGGACGGCGATCTCGAGCGGGATCCCTTCGAGGCTCGGGAGCGGCTCCACCGCTCCGCGCACCTCCGGAGCCGAGCGAAGGAGGAGACCGGTCCCGGAGTCGTGCTCGATCGTGTCGGCATCGACGAGCGCGGCGGTTTCGGGGCTGAGCAGGATCTCGCCCGCCTCGGACGCCGCCTCCATCTCGACCGTGCGTGTCGCCTCTGGGCCGGAGACGAGGAGCTCGCGGTGCGACTCGCCGACGAGGAAGAACTGAAAGCGGCCGGCATGGAGTCCGGCATGCATCTTCAGCTGGATCGCCCCGGCCGACGTCCTCGGGCGCCCGATCGCGCGCAGCGTCCGCCTCATCTCGAAAGCCGCCCGGGCCGCTCGTGCCGCGTGCTCTTCGCCCTCGTAGAGCAGAAGCAGTGCGTCCCCGCCGAACTTCAGCAGTCCGCCTCCCTGTGCGTAGGCGACCGCCAGGAGTGCGGCGAACGTCGCGTTCATGACCTCCGTGACCTCCTCGGCGCCCGCGCGCCCGAGGCTCGAGAGCTGCTCGGACATCGCGGTGAAGCCCGAGATGTCGATGAACGCGAGTGTGCCGTCGACCTCGCGCCAGTTCGCCTCCGGGGTATCGCGAAGCCACTCGAGCGTCAGCCGAGGAACGAAGGAGACGAGCTCGGCAGAGGACGCCGAGCCGACAGCAGGCGCATCGGTCATCGCGACATTCTCCGCCACCCGCTGCACCGGTCAAGGGAGAGTGCCCGAGTTTGCCGCGCCGGTTCAGCGGAACTTCAGTACGTGTAAGGGCTTTGCAAATCCACCCAAAAAGGTGGCGTCCAATCCGTCGAACTGGACGAATAGGCGAGTGACAGCGATACCCACAGGCGAAGGACGGGCTGAAATGTCTGCGGCAGAACTCGAAGTTCTCCCCTCAACCGAGCAGGATCGAATCGAGCAGTGGCGCCACGAGGCTCTCGAGCGCGCCGGCTACGACCCAGAGGCCGCAATCGTCATCGCCGCGAGCCACGACGTCGATCTCCACGAGGCAGTGAGCCTCCTTGAGCGCGGTTGCTCGGTGGAGCTCGCCCTCCAGATCCTGCTCTAGTCCTCGCCTAGCACCGACGGTTCCCGCGCGCGCCGTGGACGGTGTCGGCACAATCCCGCCGGTGACGCCGCTCCTCTCCATTCCCTCGCCGAGCTCGAGCACGGTCGACATCGGCCCCCTGTCGATCCATTTCTACGGATTGACGCTCCTCGTCGCGATCGCGGCCGCGGTCGCGATCACGGGAGTGCGTTGGACGCGGCGTGGTGGCGACTGGGATCTCATCTTTCGCGTCGCGGTGTGGGGAGTCGCCTTCGGGATCATCGGCGCGCGGCTCTACCACGTGATCACGAGCTGGGACGAGCTTCCGGACGAATGGTGGGGCCCGTTCGCGATCTGGAAGGGCGGGCTCGGCGTGTGGGGCGGCATCGGCCTCGGCGCCATTGTCGGCGCGATCGTGGCGCACCGCTCGGGTGCGTCGGTCTCGAAACTCGCCGACTGCGTGGCGCCCGCGCTCCTCGTCGCGCAGGGCATCGGCCGCTTCGGAAACTGGTGGAACCAGGAGCTCTTCGGCAAGCCCACCGACCTTCCGTGGGGCCTCGAGATCGACCCTCAGAACCGGCCGATCGACGACATCGAGCACGAGACCTTCCATCCCACGTTCCTGTACGAGGCGTTGTGGTGCTTCGCGGCCGCGGGCGTGCTGCTCCTCATCGAGCGGCGCTTCAAGGGACGGATTCGCCCCGGCGGGCTCTTCGCGCTATACGTCCTGATCTACAGCGTCGGCCGGCTCTGGATCGAGACGCTTCGCATCGACCCGTCCCACGAGATCGGGGGCATCCGCCTGAACGTGTTCGTCGCGGCGGCCGCGATCGTGCTTTCGGCCGCGTTCTTCGTCGTCTGGCAGAGGCGCTGGAAGCGCGGCGGCGTCAAGCCGGCGAAGGTCGAGACCATGGCGGTGCCCAAGGGGCGTTGAAGCCCGGCCGCGTCCGGCTCCGCGGCTAGCCTCCGGCCGTGCTGCCGACGCCCGTCCGCGAGCTCGAGCTCGAGCTCGACGCGTTCGAAGGACCCTTCGATCTCCTCCTGACGCTGCTCCTCAAGGAGGAGCTGGAGCCGCGTGAGATCGACATCGCGGCGATCGTCGTTGCGTTCGTGGAGCACCTGGCTGAGCGCGAGGAGCTCGACCTCGAGGCCTGCGGGGAGTTCCTCGTTCTCGTCTCGGCGCTCCTCGAGCTGAAGGCGCGCGCGCTCTTCCCGGAGGAAGCGGCCGAGCTCGGCGAGCTGGAGCCGGAGGACGCCGCCGAGGAGCTCGCGCGGCGCCTTGCCGAGTACCGGCGCATGAAGGACGCGGCGGCCTGGCTGCTCGAGCGCCTCGGCTCCGAGCACGACCGGTTCTTCCGCCTCGGGCCTGCGCCGCTCGCACCGCGGGTCGAGCGGCGCCTGGCGCCGCAGGAGCCGGAAGCCCTCGCGACGGCCCTGCGCGCGCTCGCCGTGCCGCCACCGGCCGTCTCGCTCTCCCACATGGCGCTGCGCTTCCCACCGGTCGCGCAGTTTCTGGAGCGCTTTCGCGCGCTCCTCTCACGCCGCCGGGTCTTCGACTTCGACAACGAGGTGGAAGGGCTGCCGCGGGTCGAGCAGGCGGTGGCGCTGCTCGCGCTGCTCGAGCTGCGCAAGGCGGGGGAGATCGACCTCAGCCAGGCTCAGCCGTTCGCCCCGATAAGGGTTTCGCGCGCCGACGACGAAAGGACAGCCGAATGGAAAGCACGCTCCGCCTGATCTCCGCCAACCCGGTCGACCGGCTCGCTCGGACGGTCGAGGCGCTCCTCGTCGTCGCCTCGGCACCGCTCTCGGTCGATGAGCTCAGCGCCGCCGCCCAGGACGATCCGGAGCGCGTCGAGACCGCGCTCGGGCTCCTGCGCGAGCGCTACAGCGAGGGCCGGAGCGGCATCGTGCTCGAAGCGGTGGCCGGAGGCTGGGCCTTCCGGGCCAGTCGCGACGCGGCGGAGGCATGCGCTCGGCTCTTCGAGCGGCCCGTCGAGCGCGGCCTCTCGCCCGCGGCGATGGAGACGCTCGCGATCGTGGCCTACCTCGGCCCCTGCACGCGGCCCGACATCGCCAGGATTCGCGGGGTCGCGGCCGACTCGGCCGTCGCAAGCCTCGTCGAGCGTGGCCTCGTCGCCGAGGCGGGACGCGAGAACGGTGCGGGCGGTGCCGTGCGCTACAAGACGACGCCGCTCTTCGAGCGGGTGTTCGGGCTTGAGAGCCTGGCCGCGCTCCCACGTCTCGACGACCTCGCGGAGGGCACGGCCGGCCTTCGCGACCGGCTGCTCGAGGTTGCCGAGGCGCGAGCCTCGTAAGTGCATCAGCTTCGTGCGCCGGGAGATACGACCGGCCGCGAAGCGGCCGCTTGAGGG
>JBKPLV010000042.1:0-5569 GCA_046731795.1 Actinomycetota bacterium
CCTGCATCGAGCGCGCCACGATGCGCCTCACCGTCGATCCCACGAGCCATTCCACTGACGACGACGAGCCCCGCCGCGGCCAGCTCGCGCGCAAGCGAGCGCGCGACGGAGCGACCGTACGCCGAGCAGGACCGTGCTCCGACGACGGCAACGGCTGGCCCGTGCATCAGCTCGAGCCCACCCGCCCCGCGGAGGAAGAGCTGCGGCGGCGGGTCGTGGATCGCCCCCAGCAGTGGCGGAAACCCGGCTTCCCTACGCCAGACGCGCTTGTAGTCGCTCACGCCGGAAGCTCTCCCGGCAGGCGATACGAGAGCGCCTCGGCGACGTGCGCCGGCTCGACGACGGTCGAGTCGGCGAGCACGGCGATCGTCCGGGCGACGCGCGCGACCCGCGCGCGTCCGCGCCCGGAGAGCGGGAGGCGGTCGACTGCGCTCGACAGCAGCTCGGATGCGGGCTCGGTACGCCGTGGAACGGCTTCTCGGAGACGCTCCCGCGCCCGGAGGACGCGGCCGCGCACACTCGCCGACGCCTCACCGGGCGGCGCCGCCAGCTCCGCCGCACGAGGTCGCGGCATCGCGACGGCGAGGTCGAAACGATCGAGTAGCGCGCGCGAGAGCTTCTCCCGGTAGGCGGCGAGGCGCTGGGGCGTGCACGCGCACTCGACGCCGGAATCGCCACGTGCACCACACGGGCACATGTTCATCGTCCCGATGAGCTGGAAGCGCGCGGGGAAGAGCGCATGCCCGCCGACTCGTGCTACCGCGACGACGCCGTCCTCGAGCGGCTGCCGGAGCGACTCGAGCACCGAGCGCGGGAACTCCGGGATCTCGTCGAGCAGGAGCACGCCACGGTGCGCGAGCGAGACCTCGCCGGGCCGGGGGCTCGAGCCTCCACCGACGATCGCCGGCGCCGACGACCCGTGATGCGGGGCGCGGAAGGGCGGAACCGAGAGCAGCGCCCGTCCCGGTGGAAGCGTGCCCGCGACCGAGTGGATGCGCGTGACCTCGAGCGCCTCCGAACGCGTCAACGCAGGCAGGATGCCGGGGAGGCGACGGGCGAGCATCGTCTTCCCCGTTCCGGGCGGGCCCATGAGCAGGAGGTTGTGCGCGCCGGCGGCGGCGATCTCGAGCGTCCGACGTGCGCGCTCCTGGCCGCGAACGTCCGCGAGGTCCGGCACGGCGGCTTCGCTCGGCTCCTCGACGAGCGGCGCGTACGGCGGCGCCTCGATCTCGCCCCGAAGGTAGGAGACGAGCTCGGCCAGGGTGTGGACCGGTACCGGCTCGATGCCCGCGAGCGCCGCCTCGGGCGCGGACTCGACGGCACAGACCACGCGGGTGAACCCCGAGCGACGCGCGCCCTCCGCGACGGCCAGCGTGCCGGAGACCGGCCGGATCCGCCCGTCGAGCGCGAGCTCGCCGACGGCGGCGTGCTCCGCGAGCCGCTCGGGCGGCAGCTGACGCGTCGCGCCCAGGACTGCGAGGGAGATCGGGAGGTCGAACCCCGACCCCTCCTTGCGTAGCGCCGCCGGTGCGAGGTTCACCGTGATCCGGCGGTTGAACGGCCATTCGAGCGCGGACGACACGACGCCGCTTCGCACACGGTGCTTCGCTTCCTGGCACGCCCGATCGGCCATGCCGACGATCGCGAATCCGGGAACGCCGGGCTGGAGGTGCGCCTCCACCTCGACGCGCCGCGGCTCCAGACCGACGAGCGCGTGGGTGACCGCGCGAGCGAGCACCTCGCCAACGGTAGGCACCGGAGCGCGAAGGACGTTCGCGCACCGGTGCCGATTCGTCTACGAAAGTGCTACGAGGACGCCGTGTAGCAGAGGACGTAGAGCGTGAACGTGTGGTCCTGTCCGTCGCGCGCGTTGTTCGCGCCCTTGGCGGTAAACCCGGTCACCGGCCCGGTGCCCGTGAAGACCGGCTTCGTGTAGACCGTCGCCAGCTCGAGGTCGTTGGCATCGGCACTCCAGCCCGTGCCGGCAGACATCGCCCTCTCGCCCGAGTTGCAGTTGACGTTGACAGTCCGGCTGACCCACAGGGTGTTCGGCGTCGGCTTGTCGGACGCCGAGCCCGGGACGGTGACGGAGGCCTGGCGCACCGTCACCGGGCCGACCACGCCTGCGGGACCGGCCGCTCCAGCCGGTCCAGCCGGCCCCGCGGGACCCGTAGGCCCCTGCGGGCCGACCGGACCCGCGGGAAGCTGACCCGGTGCGAAATCCGAGCGGAGGAGCGAGCGCGCGGCCACTTTTGCCGAGTTGATCGCGTTGTTGCGGACCTTGGCGTTCGTCACTGCGCCGTCCTTCAGCTGCAGCGTTCCGACGCTGTTCCTCCCCAATTGCGTCGCCGCGGCCACGCCCGTACCGGACAGCGCGACGAGAAGCGCAAGACAGGCGACGATCATGGCCGGCGACGGCTTGCGCAGATGCTCTCTCATGTCCAACCCCTTTCTCGTGTCCTGCCAGCGGCCAGGCTACTCGCGGCTCCGGCCGTCTCCCGCCGCGCCTTACCTTTCCCGTACACAGACGAGAATCGACTCGAAGTACTCGCCGGCGCGTCGCCCCGTGCGCCGGTTGACGTGGCGCTCGAGCCGGTCGACGAGCCGCAGGCCGCTCCTAGTGAGGATCTCTGGATAGAGGTCACGTCGGTCGTTGACGACGACGATCACGGGTGCCTCGGGCTCGAGCGATAGCGACTGGGCCCGCAGCACGCGTGCCATCCCCTCGACGTAGGCCTCCAATGCCTGCTTGCTCGTGCCGAGCGCGGCGGCGCCGAGCTCGCGATCGCGCCGATCGTCGAGCTCGAGGAGCTCATATGCGTAGCGGTGCTGCTCGTGGTAGTCGATGAGGCCCGGATAGGGCGGCGAGGTCACGATCGCCCCAAAGATGCCGGCGAGCGCGACCTCGCTCGAGTCCGCGTGCACCACGTCCGCCCTCACCGCGCGCGCTCGCACCCGGTGGAACTCCTTGATCCGGTCGAGCGTGTCGAGCAGGTAGCGCGCGAGGAACTTCTGTGCCTCCTGCACCGGCGCGCACTCGCGGCGGTGCTTGTGGCACCAATACGGGTCGCGCTGCGGCGTCCGCGGGAAGTCGAGGTCGAAGTGGGTCGTCAGCCGCGCCGAGCGCGCAGCGCGTGCGAGCACGACCCGGAACACGTCCGCGTGCTCGTACCCGTCGACAAGGGAGCGGAAGTGGAGGAGCTGCGCCGCCGCCTCGGGCGCGAACCAGTCGCGTACGTACCCGCGCGGTTGCCGGCGCGCGGAGCCGAGCCGGCCGAGCGCGTCGCGCACCTCCGTCTCGAGCCGGAAGAGGTCGTAGCGGCCCGTCTTCACGCGCATGAGCAGGCAGTTGAACGCCGCGACGTCGATGCCCACGGCGTCGTGCCCCGACTCCAGGCACTGGACGAGGGTCGTGCCCGAGCCGGCGAACGGATCGAGGACGCGCGCACCCGGCTGCACGTATCGGCCCAGGAGTGCCTCGACGAGCTGCGGCACGAACTTGCCGAGGTAGGGATGGAGCCGGTGCACGTGCTTCGTGCGCTCGCGCTCCGGCAGCTCCTGCTCCGACCACGAGAGGTGGAGCTCCTCGGAGCGCCCGTCGTACAGCGCCGCCTGTGTGGGAGCCATGCCGTCCCTTTCAACGGGACCGTCCGGGGTCCTACGTGAGCGGCACCCGCTCGACCCGGCGGCCGCGGACAGCAGCCGCCTCGAACGCGACCTCGAACCCCGCGAGGTCGGGCCGGCCTGCAACCCACGCCGCGGTCGCGACGCGGACGCGCCGGATCTTCTCCTCGTCGATCATCTCGAGCGGATGCCCGAAGGCCGTCCCGGCCTTCTCCTTGACCTCGACGACGAGGACGCGACCGCCGCGGCGGAGGACGAGGTCGAGCTCGTAGCGGCCGACGCGGGCGTTCGCCGCGAGGAGGCGGTAGCCGCGAAGCCTGTAGTGGCGAAGGGCGACTCGCTCGCCCCGGTTCACGCCACCTCTGCTTCGTACAGCTCTGGCGAGTAGCAGGCGGCGTCGAACGAGCGGCGGTGGAGCTCGGAGGGGCCGAACGCACGAACCGCGCGATTGTGCGCGGGCGTGATGTAGCCGACGTGCGACACGAAGCCGTAGTTCGGGAAGAGGGCGTCGAGGCGCCGCATGACCCGGTCGCGCACGACCTTCGCGACGATGGACGCCGCCGCGATGGTCGCGCTCCGGGCGTCGCCGTCGACGACCGCCCGGTGCGGCGGGGCGAGCGGGCCGAGCCGGAAGCCGTCGACGAGGCAGGCCTCGGCCGGCGGATGCAAGTCGGTGAGCACCTCCCGCAGCCCGGCGAGATTCGAGCGATGGAGGCCGTTCCGGTCGATCTTCCCCACCGGCACGACGCGGACGCTGATCGCCGAGGCACAGGACGCGACCGCTTCGAAGAGGGTCTCGCGTTCATCGACCGACACCTGCTTCGAGTCGTTCAGGGACGCGAGTGGACGCACGCGCGCGCCGCGCAGCTCCTCGTAGTCGAAGAGCACCCCGGCGACGACGAGCGGCCCGGCGAGCGAGCCCCGTCCGGCCTCGTCGGCCCCTGCCACGTAGCGGACGTCGAGCTTCCGATCGAACCCGAGGAGTCGCTGGCCGCTGGATCGAGCCACGCGGCCGAGAATAGTCGCTAGCTCTGCCGGAGCTCGCGGACGCGCGCCTTCTTCCCCACTCTCTTGCGCAAGTAGTAGAGCTTCGCGCGCCGGACGTCGCCGATCGCGGCGACCTCGAGCTTCTCGATCTTGGGAGAGTGGAGCGGGAACGTCCGCTCGACACCGACGCCGAACGACTGCTTGCGCACGGTGAACGTCTCACGGAACCCGGATCCCTGACGCTTGATGCAGATGCCCTCGAACACCTGGATGCGCTGCCGGTTGCCCTCGATGACCTTGAAGTGCACGCGCAGCGTGTCACCCGCCTTGAACTGCGGCAGGTCCGTGCGCATGTTGCGCTGCTCGAGGCTCTCGATGACGGTATTCATAAGAAGGGACGGCCCGAAAGCCGACGCAGCATGCTAGCGAAAGCTGATCCTCAGAGGCGGCCAGTACGTCATGAAGACCTTGCCGATGATGTTGTCGCGCGGCACCGAGCCCCACACGCGCGAGTCGCACGACTGGGAGCGGTTGTCGCCCATGACGAAGTAGTGACCCTGGGGCACGCGATACGTTGCCTCGGGGCCGATGTCGCGCCGGTCGTTCTCGATGTACGGCTCGTCGAGCCGCTTCCCATCGACGTAGACGTATGCCGCGCCGCGCCGGAGCCGCATCTGCACGCGCTCGCCCGGCAGGCCGATGATCCGCTTCACGAACGTCCCTCCCGCGCCGCATTTCGCCTTGGCCGCGGCCGGTGTCTTGAAGACGATCACGTCACCGCGTTCCGGATCGTGGAAGTGGTAGATGAAGCGATTCGCGAGCACGCGGTCGGAGAAGCGCGCCTCGCAGCCCGGCGCCGGGCGGGCGCAGTGCAACGTCGGCTCCATGGACGAGGACGGGATGCGGTACGGGTTGACGACCCACGCCTTGATCGCGAGCACGATCGCGATCGCACCGA
>JBKPLV010000043.1:0-12667 GCA_046731795.1 Actinomycetota bacterium
GCTGGCGGCAGCGGCGAGCGAGGGTCGAGTCGTCGTCTGTGGTGCGACCTCCGGGCATAGCCCGCCTGCCCGCCTTTACCGCCTGTGGTGGAAGCAGCTCGTCGTCTACGGATCGACGATGGGCATGCCCTCGGACTTCGAGGGCGCATATGAGCTGGTGCGCTCGGGCCGTGCGCGGATCCACGTCGACAGCACGTTTCCACTGGCCGAGGCTGCACGCGCGCACGAGCGGCTCGAGTCCGGACGGCAGTTCGGCAAGGTCGTGCTCACGATCCCTTAGTCGCCCGCAAATCCGGAAATCTGCTGGTGCAGATTTCCGGATGCGAGTCGAAGACGCTCGCTATGCCGGCCGAACTCGTGTCGGCCGCTCGTGCGAGCTCCGCTAACCGAAACCGAGGATGAACTTCGCGTCGTCGGACATCCGATCGGGGGTCCACGGAGGGTCGAACGTGAGCTCCGCCTCGACCTCCTCGACGCCCGGGACGCTGCGCGTCGCATCCACGATGCCCTCGGCGATCATCGCGCCTGCCGGACAGCCCATCGAGGTGAGGCTGTAGAGCACCTTCACGCTCGGCCCGTCGACCTCGACGTCGTACATCAGCCCCAGCTCGACGATGTCCATCCCGAGCTCGGGATCCTCGACGGCGTGCAGCGCCTCGACTACGTCCTCGCGAGTAACCACGCTGCAAGTGTAAAGAGCGGTGCCTAGGCGACGGCGACGAGGCTGTCCGCGCGCCGGAGGACGAGGTCGAGCACGTCCGCGGTGGCGCGATCAAGCGAGTCGTTGTAGATCACCGGCACGTCGTAGCGGCGCGCCCGCTCGACGAGGTAGTCCTGGATCTCGCGGATCTGCGGCAGTGAGTCGAGGTACTTCTCGAGCGGTCGCAGGCCCTCGGTCGCGTAGTCGCGCACCCAGAAGTGACTGCGGTGCAGGCTTTCGTCCTCGATCGCGACGACGCACTGCACGACGAATGCTCCGGCGTACTCAGTCCCGACCATCCCGGGAACGAGGTGAACGCCCTCGAGCACCGCCGACCAGCGCTCGGTCGCGGCCCGCTCGAGCGCGGCGTCCACACCGACGAGGACGTTCCGCGTCTGATCGAGGAATCCGAGGATCGCCGCGTCGCCGGACTCCTCCTCCTCGGCGCGCGTCAGCGCGAGCCGCGCCTCGAAGCTCGAGTAGTGCACCGACGGCATGAACTCCCTCGAGAAGAACGTCCGCATCGTCTGCCGGATGAAGTCGGTCGACGTCACCCGCGTGATCCCCAGCCGGTGCGCGGCTTCGGTCGCGATCGTCGACTTTCCGGTGCCGGTCGCGCCCCCGATGAGCAGCAGGAGCGGCTCCTCGATTCGGGCGAGCGCATCGAGTCGCTGGAGGCGGCGCACGGTGCGCTCTGCCTCCTCGTCGCCGATGAGCTCGGCAGCGAGCTGGCCGAGGCGCTCGAGGTCGAGAGATCCGGCCCCGCGCTCCGCCAGGTCGCGGTCCGCGCGGCGCGCGATCAGGTAGGCGCGCTCGGGATCGAGGCCGGTGACGACGAGCGCACGCGCCATGAGTCCCTTCGAGAACGGGACTTCGTCGCCGAGCGGCAACGGGAGCGTGTGACGGCGCTCTCTCATTGCTGGAATTTGGCCATTTCGAGTAGACACTCGTCAAGTGCGATTTCGCCGTCGAGCGGAACGACGTCGTTCGCGGCGAGCACGACCTCCACCCCACGCGCAAGCGCGGCTTCCGCGACGACGTCGATCGCTGCTGCCTTGAGCTCCACGACGAACATCTCCGCATCGATACCCGACAGCTCGCCCGTTAACACCGCCCGGTTGGCCAGGCTGCCCGATACGTGGACGACACGGCAACCGGAGGCGGCCTCGAGCTCCGCGCGCAGCGTCTCGTGCGCATGCACCGGCGCCGCAGAGAAGTAGGCGACAGTCCGTCCGGACACGTCAACCAGCGGCCTCGGCCGGAGCCGGGTCGGCACGACCTCGACCCCTGGTCGCACGATCGCGCGAGCAGTCTCGCGGACGTCTTTCCAGCGGGCGGACGGCTCGGCCATGGTCAGGACGACGAGATCCGCACGGAGCAGGCGGTAGCCATTGAGGTAGCCGCCGGCGACGGCAGGATCCTGGTGCGCGGCGACGACCGCGACGGTGCGGTCGGTCTCGATCGGAGGCAGCGCAGCGCCGCTGCCGTCGAACACGACGAGGTCGGGGTCGAGCTCGATCGCCACGCGTGCGCCCTCGGCGACGTTCGATGTCGCAACGTCGCCCGCGAGCCCTCCGCCACATCGTCGGCAGCCCACGGTCGGGACGCCGACCAGCGCCGCCGTCTCGAGGTGGTCCGAGGCCGCGTGTCGACCTGATCGGGACAGCGCGAGGAGCGCCTCGACCGTCGGCTGCACGGTTACGACCTCGGGTGCGGCCGGCCCACCCCTCCCCATGGCCACCACGACCACGCGCCGGTCGTTCGCGAGCAGGCGCGCGAGATGGCCGGTGACCGCAGTTTTCCCCACGCGCTTGCCCGTGCCCACGACGGCGATCGAGGGGAGCGGAAACGCCTCCAGCGCCGGAGGCTCGAGCCGGAAGTCAGCACCCACGTACGGCACGCCCTGCGCGAGCACCCGGCTCGCGAGCGCGAAGCGTGCGACGGGGCCGAGTACGGGCTCGTCCGAGAGGTCGACGACGACCTCGGGCCGCAGGCTCGTGATCGCGGACTCGACGTCGGCGACGAGTGGAACGCCGTAGTCCTCGCCGCCCCGCAGCTTCTCCTCGCCGCCCACGAGCACCGCTGCGACGAACTCGTACGGGAGCTCGACGAGCGCGTCGCGGACGACCGGCGGGTAGTGCTCGCCGTCGACGATGGCGACGGCTCTCACGTCCGAGCCGTGACCTCGTCCTCTATCGCGCCGGTGAACTTCGCGTACTCGAGCGTGTCGAGGGCGAAGGAAACGAGCTTGACCTGACCGTGAAACGGATGTCGCCGCCAGATGTCGACGCGGTTGTCCTGGATCTCGATCAGGTTGTAACAGGGTCGAGTGTTGCCGCGGAGACGCAGCGACGACACCGTGCCCGCGTTCACGACGAAGAGATCCTCGAGGCGCCAGACGTAGGGCACGTGCTTGTGACCCGAGAGCACGAGCCGCACGCCCGCGCGCTGCAGGCACTCGATGGCGTCCCCCGCGTCGTAGACGATGTTCCGCTCACGCCCGGTTCCGGGCACTGGCAGAAGGTGATGGTGGAGGACGAAGATCTTCAGATCGGCCGGCTCCGCGAACTGCTCCTCGACCCAGCGATAGCGCCCGCGTCCGAGCTGGCCGTGGTCGAGGTCGGGCTCGCTCGAGTCCACCGCCACGATCGCGACCGGGCCCTTCCTCAGCACCGAGTTGCGGTCGCCGAACATCTCCTCGAAGTGCACGTACCCGACGTTCCTCGAGTCGTGATTGCCGGGCACGACGACGATCGAGCCGCAGTCGACGCGATCGAGGTACTCCCGTGCGGTCAGGTACTCGTGCCGGAAGCCAAATGTGGTCAGGTCCCCCGAGCACACGACGATGTCGGGTTGGAGCTCGTTGATCTCGCCGATCGCCCGCTCGAGCAGGCTCGCCTCGAAGTAGGTCTCGCCGCAGTGGAGGTCCGAGATCTGGGCGATTCGGAACACGGAGCAAGTGTACGGCCGATCCGGGGTCGTCCGAGGCGGTTGGTACGCTGGCGCAGGTGCGGGACGAAAGCGCCGTTTTCCAGGCATATTGTGGATCCGCGCCCCCGCGGTTCGCGAATCGCATCGAGGTCGAGTGCGCGAAGATCCTCGACTACTACGGCATCCCCTGGGACTACGAGCCGCACTCCTTCGTCCTCGAGCGCGACGGGGAGGGGCGCGTCGTGAGCGCCTTCACGCCCGACTTCTACCTTCCCGAGCAGAACCTCTTCATCGAGGTGACCGTCATGAAGCAGTCGCTCGTGACGCGCAAGAACCGCAAGCTCAGGGAGATCAGACGGCTGTACCCGCAGGTCCGCGTGAAGCTCTTCTACCGACGGGACATCGAGCGTCTCGCGCAGCGCTACCGGCTGCGCCTCGCCTCGTAGAGCCGCTCGTGGAGCATCTCGGCACCGCGCACTCGGAGAACGGCGAGGTCGGCGAGGTCTACCTCACGCGCGCCCAGATCGCGGCGCGCGTGGCCGAGCTGGGAAAGGAGATCGCCGACGCGTACGGCGGCCTCGACCCGATCCTCGTCGCGCCGCTGAAGTCGAGCGTCGTCTTCCTCGCCGATCTGACGAGGGAGCTGCGCATACCGCACATGCTCGACGTCATCGAGATCGCCCCCTACACCGATGGACAGGATGGAGGAGCGCGACTCCTCAAGGACACCGACTCGCCGCTCGAGGGCCGACACGTCCTCCTCGTGGAGGACGTCGTGGACACCGGCTTGACGCTGCACTTCCTCTGCCGGACGCTCGCCCTCCGCAGGCCGGCGAGCCTCGCAGCGGTAACGCTCCTCGATCGACCCTTTCGCCGGCTCGTGGACGAGCTGCCCCTCAGGTTCGTGGGATTCACCGTGCCCGACGAGCTGTTCGCCGGGTATGGGCTCGGGCTCGAGGAGCGCTGGCGTGCGCTTCCCGACCTGCACCTCGTGAGCTCGATCGCGCTGCCGAGCGCCGCGACCGAGGCCGCCTAGACCCCATAACGCAGGTGGGCGACCGTGGCCCTGGGCCGCCAAGAACGCGGCTTTGCAGACGAGCGTCTCTGCTTGTCGCGCGGCCGAAATCTGCGCTCGCAGATTTCGGCCTGTGCACTAGAGGTAGCCGAGCGGGTCGACGGCAACGCCGTTGACGCGAACCTCGAAGTGGAGATGCGGCCCGGTGGAGTGCCCCGTCGAGCCGACGTACGACACGGTTTGGCCCTGCGCGACCGACTGAGAGACGCCGACCGCGAGCGACGACGCGTGGGCGTACGCCGTCGAGAGCCCGTTTCCGTGGTCGATGACGACCAGATTCCCGTATCCGCTCATCCAGCCCGCGTAGATCACCGTTCCCGCGGCAGCGGCTCGATTCGGCGCTCCGTAGGGGCAGCCGATGTCGATGCCCTCGTGCATACGCCCCCAACGCATCCCGAAGCCGCTCGTGACGACGCCGTCGCACGGCCAGATGAGGCCGGCGGCGGAAGGTTGGCCGCCACCGGTCGACCCGGCCCGATCCTGTGCCGCCCTGATCTGCGCGGCGAGTGCCGCGCTCTCGGCCGCCAGCGACTCGGCCTCCGACACGAACTCCGCACGCGTCTCGCGTGTACTCGCGAGCGAGCTCTCCTCGAGGGAGCGAACGTCGGCGAGCCGGTCGCGCTCCGCAGCGAGCCGGTCGCGCGCCGCTCGGGCTTCGGTGGTCCGCGCGGCGATTGCGGATACGGCGTCCGTCTGCAGCCGCTTCGTCTCGATCGTCGCCCTCCGTTCGGCGGCGGCCCTTGCTTTGGCCACGGCGACCTGGTGAGCGATCTGCCGATCCTGACGGCCGATGCGCGTCAGGAGCTCGACGTTGTCGACGACCTCGTCGAAGCTCGATGCCGAGACGAGGAACGACAGCATGTCCGGTGGCTCGTCGATGTACGCGGCACGCACGCGCCCGTCGAGGATGGCGATCGCCTTCTCGTACTCGGCACTCAGGCGCTCGAGACGTCGTGTCTGCTGGTCGAGAAGCGTCGTGAGCCGAGCGAGCCGCTCCTGCGCGGACGTGAGCTCTGCCTCGAGCGACGCGACGCTGGCCTCGGCCGAGGAGACGGCCGCTTGCGCCGAGTCGAGCTCGTCGGCGACCGCCGACAGCTGCGACGTCAGCACGCCCTCCTTCGCCGTCGACGCGGCGATCTGCGCTTGTAGCGCTGCGATGCGGGCATCGACGTCCGCCTTCTGCCCAACCGGGTCGTCAGCCGACGCCGGAGCTGCGGCCACCAGCGCGAAGACGAGCCCGAGGAGGGCGAGAGGTCGCCGTCCCATCCTGCTCAGTTTCGCTCGCGCGTCGGCGACCCCTCCTCCGAGTCGGCGCCCAGCGCCTGCAGCGCCGTCGCGACCTCGCGGCGGAGGGGGCCGAGCTGGGCGCGGTAGTCCTCGTCCGACACGGTGCCGGTGCGGTGGTCGAACTCGAGCTCCTTGAGAGCTGCGAGCGCTCGGTCGCGTGTCTCGAGTAGCTCGAGCCGTCTGAGGTCGGCGGCGTTCGGCTCGACGAGCTCGTCGGACTCGGGCTCCGGCTCGCGCAGGAACGGCAGCGCGACCGCGACGACGCATGCGACGGCGAGCGCCGCAGCGAGCAGGAGGGCGATCGTCAACGCGTGGCGGGGAGCCCCACCGCGGACGCTCGCGTGACGAGCCGTCGCTGCTCGCGGCGATCGGGCCAGAGCGTGATCACGGAGCCCAGGAGAAAGACGAGCCCTGCAAGCCAGATGAGGTTGACGAGCGGCTTCACGAACACGCGGAAGTAGACGGCTCCGTCCGGATCGATCTGCTCCGCGATCACGAACAGATCTTCACCGGTCAGCTTGTCACTGCGGATGCCAACCTCGTTCGAGACCTGCTGCTCGATCGTGTACGCGTTCTTGCCCGCCTGCAGCGTGCCGAGGTCGCGGTCGCCACGCCGTACGCCGAGCGTCGCGCGGATCTCCGTCGCGTTCGCCGTCTGCCGCTCGTCGAGGGAGCGGTAGTCGAGCGTGTAGTCGCCGATGTGCATCGACTCGCCCTTCACCAGCTTTGCCTCGGCGACCGAATCGAATGCGCTCGAGCCGGCCACGCCGATGGCGAAGAGGACGACCGCAGCGTGGACGACGTAGCCGCCGTAGCGGCGGCGATTCCGTCCGATCAGGGAGCTGAAGGCGCCGAGCCACGATGCCGCCCCGAGCGCCTTTCGAGCACGTGTTCCCCGCGCGAACTCCATGACGATGGTGGCGAGAACGAACGCCGAGAACGTGTACGCGACGAGGCCGGGGATCGAGCTTCCCGCACCCCGCAAGAGCAGCACCATCCCGGTCGCGAGCGCGATGGTCGTCGGCCAGCGGAAGGTGGTCGCGAGGCTCCTCAGCGACGCACGGCGCCAGGCGACGAGCGGCCCGATGCCCATCAGGAGCAGGAGCGGCAGCCCGAACGCCCGGAGGAAGAAGTCGTAGTACGAGCGGCCGAGGACGACGGACTCGCCGCGCACCGCCTCGGACAGCATCGGGTAGACGACACCCCACAGGATTGCGAGGCAGAGCGCGAGGAGCAGGAGATTGTTGTAGAGGAACGCAGCCTCGCGCGAGACCGGCGACTCGAGCTTCGTCGGCGAGCGCAGCAACGGCAATCGTAGGAAGACGACTGCGAGCGAGACGGCGACGGTGAACGCGATGAACGCCAGAAACCACGGGCCGATCGAGCTCTCCGTGAACGAGTGGATCGAGTTCACGACTCCGGAGCGCGTCAGGAAGGTTCCGAAGAGCGCGAGCGAGAACGCGAGGATCACCAGCAGGACGTTCCAGACCTTCAGCATCCCGCGCTTCTCTTGGATCATCACCGAGTGCAGGAACGCGGTCGCGGCGAGCCACGGCATGAGCGCGGCGTTCTCGACGGGATCCCACGCGTAGTAGCCGCCCCATCCGACCTCGACGTACGCCCAGTGGCTGCCGAGGAGCTGCCCCACCCCGAGCGCGGCCCACGCGAAGAGCGTCCAGCGTCGCGTCGCGATCAGCCAGCGCTCGTCGAGCTTCCCGGAAAGGAGCGCCCCCATCGCGAAGGCGAACGGCACGGTGAGCCCGACGTACCCGAGGTAGAGCAGTGGCGGGTGCGCGAGCATGTAGGGGTTCTGAAGGCTCGGCGTCATCCCGGCACCGTCCGGAGGTGCCGCCTGCGTGACGAAGGGGCTCGCGACCGCGACCACGAGGAACGAGAAGAACGTCGCCACGGCCGCGAAGACGGGAACGACCCAGACGATGAGGTCGCGCGCCCACGCCCGGTTCAGGCTCACCGCCGCGGCGCCGAACCCGGTCAGGACGAGCAGCCACAGGAGCAGAGAACCCTCCTGGCCGCCCCAGAACGCCGAGATCGTGTAGGCGGTCGGGAGGGCGACGCTCGTCGTCCTCGCCACGTACTCGAACGAGAAGTCGTTGCGGAGGAGCGCCGAGAGAAGCACGAGAGCGGCGACGCCGGTCGACACGAACGAGGCGACGAGCGCGTTCTGGGCCGAGCGCGCGAGCCTTCGTCTCCCGTGGTACGCCGCGTAGGCGCCCGCGACGAGCGCGTACAGGGACAGGCCGAGAGTGACGAGAAGCGCGGCGCGACCGAGCTCAGGCACAGGGCCGCCTCAGGCCGAGTCGCTGCTCTTCTTGGGCGCGTACTTCGACGGGCACTTCGTGATCAGCGAGTTGGGCTTGGCGACGAAGACACCGTTCTGCAGGCGCCCGTCGACGACGATGTGACGGCCCGGCTTGAACAGATCCGGGACGGAGCCCGTGTACCGGACTTGCACCGCAGTCGTCCCCTTCTCGCCGATGTCCTTGAGCTTGAAGTGCATACCGCCCGCGTGCGGGTCGCCCAACGCGGGGCCGACGACAACGCCTGCGAGCTGGACCTCTCCGCTGTGCCCGGCCAGCTCACTTGGAGAGACGGACGGGTTGCCTCCCCCGGCGATCGACGTGTACAGCAGGAAGACGGCGAGAACTGCGGCGACCGAGAGCGCGATGACGAGCCGCGCGGGACTCGCCCCACCCCGATTGGCGCCGCGTGCCACGGCCGAAGTCTAGCCCTCGATTTCCCCGAACCCGATCGTTACCCGACGGGAGGCCGGCGACTCCTCGACGCTCGCTAGGCGGCCTTCTCGGCCGAGTCCCACTCGGGAACCCGTCGATCCGGCATCCGGTAGCCGTGGTCGAGGCACAACGAGCCCGGCGACTCCTCGGTGAGCGCGTCGCAGTACCCCTTGCCGTACGCAGCCCGGATGAACGCCGCGACGATCTCGAGGCTCCAGTCGGAGACGTCCGCCGCCTCACGCCAGAGGTCGGCGAGGCGGAGGTCGATGTCGAGCTCGAGGAGATCGATACGTGACGGGTCTCTAGCCACGTTTCGAGCGTACGGAAGGGACCGGACGGACTTCCGAGCCGGCGCTACTGCTCTTCGGCGCGCACGGTGAAGGGCATCGTCCAGTCCTCGCGAGACGCGCCGTCAATCGTCAGTCTCCACTCGTAGCGACCCGGCTCGAGCGGGAGCGGGGTCGAGTTGACGGCAACCGGGAAGTCGAGCGGCGTTCCCGGCTTCAGCCCTGGCGGACGCCCGACCTCGAACTCGCCGCCGAACGCGACGACCTGGTCCGAGTCGTCCTCGTTGTCGAACCCGACCGGGGCGCCGTCCGAGTCGAGCAGCTCGACGGAGAACGAGTGCCGCGTGTTCGCCTGGTCCCAGGGGACCTGGATGAGCAAGCCGATGCCGAAGGAGGCGGGCTCCGGGCCGGTCTGCGACCAGCCGCCACCTACGATCGTGAGCTTGCCGTCCGAGACGACGGCATAGTCGGCGAGGAGCATGTTCGCCTTCACAGTCCGTAGGCAATCACATCTCGGCGTGCGCATCGGGCGGTCTAGGATCGAGAGATGGCTGCGCGTGTACGTGTCGGGCCGGCCCGGATGCCCTCCCGCGAGGCGCCGGAGATGGCCATCGAGACCGTCGTCGCCCGCGGCTATTCGGCGTGCGAGATCGACTTCGAGAGCGGGTTCTGGATGGACTACCCGTTTGCCGAGCGGCTCGGCGAGCTGGCGCGGGAGCACGACGTCGCGCTCTCGGTCCACGCGCCGCTCTTCGGCTTCATGGGGCACCTGGAGGCGAGCGGCCGCAAGTTCACGTCGGCGGTCGGCGCGCTCGATCGCAGCGCCGGCATCGCGGCCGCGAGCGGGGCCGAGCTGGTCGTGTTCCATCCCGGCTTCCTTCTCGGCCGAAGCCGCGAGGACGCCATCGACGCCGTGGTCGAGCAGCTTGGCACGCTCCGCGAGCGCCTCGAGAGGAAGGATCGAGGCGTGCCGTTCGGGATCGAGGTCATGGGCCGCGTCCGCGACCTCGGCTCGGTCGACGACGTCGTGGAGATCTCGCGTCGCCTCGGCTGGGTCCGGCCCGTGCTCGACTTCGCCCATATGCACGCGACGAGCGACGGTGCGTTCCTCGAGCCGGAGCCGTTCCGCGAGGCGCTCGAGCAGGCGGACGGAGTCCTGGCGGACGGCGCGCCGTTCCACATCCACTTCTCCGACATCGCTTTCGCGAACCGCAACGAGACCAAGCACCTCCCGTACGGTGAGGGGACGCTTCGGGCCGACCCGCTCCGCGACGCGCTCGCGTCGTTCGACCGTCCGGCGACCGTGATCTCGGAGTCGCCCGACGAGGGCTCGAGTCAGGCGATCCGCTCTGCTCTGGCGTCGGTCGGCTCCGGGAAGAGCTCGGCCCTCCGCGCCTCGTAGACCGCTGCGTCCTCGTCGCGTCCGCGGGCGTGCAGGAACTCGGTGAGACGCTCGAGTGGATGCAGCTCGAAGAGCTTGAGGTTCGAGTCTCGAGCGTCGGCGATCGCCGAGAGGAAGATCTCCTCCGCCTCCTCGTCTCGGCCCTGCGCGGCCCGAATGGACGCGAGGGCGGTCGCGGCGAAGATCCGGCAGCTCGTGTCCTCGGGAACGGCGTGAGCCCGCGCCTCGAGCGCGAGACGCTCGCCCTCCTCGATCTTGCCGAGATCGGCGAGCGTCGTCGCGAGCGCCGCCTGGAAGTCCGGCACGAGACCGCGATCGCCGCGTGCGACCGTGATGCGCAGCGCCTCGCGGAAGAGCTTCTCGGAGCGCTTGAGATCGCCCTTCAGCCGCGCGACCCAGCCGAGCTTCAAGAGTGCGTTGGCCATGACCGGCTCCATCCCGTACTCGTCCGCCGTCGCGCGCGCTTCCTCCATCATCGTCTCGGCGGCGTCCAACTCGCCCTTCACCCGCAGGAACCACGCGTACGCCAGCGTCGCGCTCAGCCGCGCGCGCACGCTCCCGGTCTCACCCGCGAGCTCCAGCGCGCGCGTGAGCAGGAGCTCCGCCTCGTCGAGCTCGAGTCGCTGGATGTGCGTCAGGGCCAAAGCCTGGGCCGCGATCGTCTGCAGGTCCTTCCGGCCCGCGTCGAGCGCCGTCACGTAGGCGCGCTCCATGTACTGCACCATCTCGTCCTCGTTGTCCATCCAGTTCCCGATCATCGAGCGGGCCGTGAGGGCGTCGAAACGCGCGACGGGATCGCTCTCGCGCTCCAGGATCCGCAGGGCGTCGTCGACGAGCGCCCGTGCATGGATGGCGTCTCCTTCGCGCTTGAGAGCCGCTTCGCCGAGCGCTGTCAACGCCTCGGCCTCGAGCACGGGCTCGTCGTGCTCGTGCGCCTGGTCGCGCACCTTGCCCATCTCCAGCTGCACGGCGCCCCAGTCCTGCAGCCTCCACGCCGCACGCGCCGCGACGTAGCGCGCGCTCAGCGTCGGTCGCAGCTCCAGGGCGCGGAGACCCAGGGTGCGGGCGTTCGCGTAGGCCTCGCGTGCGATCGCGCGCTTCGCGGCCTTGACGAGCGCAGCCGCCGCCTCCTCGGCGAGCTCTTCGGGCGGCGCCCCCTCGAGCTCGCTCAGGAACTCGACGGCCTGGTCGAGGTGATAGGCGCGGATCTCGACGAGCTCCTCGCCGGTTCGCCCGTGGAGCCACTCCGCGAACCGCGCGTGGTACTGCGCGCGCGCCAGCTTCGCGAGGCCGGCGTATGCCACCTCGCGGATCAGTGCGTGCTTGAAGCGGTAGGCCGTCTCGCCCGAGATCGAGGAGCGGGGCTCGCGAAGGAGGAACTCGCGCTGGAGCAGGTCGTCGACGAGGCGCTCGTGGTCTTCCACGTCCGGGGAGAGGTGCTCGAGTGCGCCTCTCCAGAACACCCGGCCGATGACGGAGGCGCGCTGCAGGAGCGTCTTGGCCTCCGGCGCGAGGTGGTCGATGCGCGCCGCGATCAGCGCCTGCAGCGTGTCGGGCACGCGATCGGTGCGCACCGACCCGCTTTCGACGAGCATGCGGATGGTCTCCTCCACGAAGAGCGGGTTGCCCTCGGCACGGTCGATCGCATCGCGCGGAAGGGATCGTGGCCGCTCGCCCGCGGCTCCGGCCAGCTGACTGAGCAGCTGCTCGACGAGCTCGGCGCTCTCTTCCTCTGACAGCGGCTCGAGCTCGATCGAGGTCGACCGCACGCGCCCGCCGCCCCACCCCGACCGCGCATCGAGGAGCTCCGGCCGCGCGAGACAGAGGATGAGGACCGGCGCGCGCACCCAATCGGCGAGGTGCTCGATCAGGTCGAGGAGCGGCGGCTCCGCCCAATGGATGTCCTCGAAGAGGAGGATCAGCGGCTGCACGTCGGCGATGCCCTGCATCACCTCGCGCGCTGCCCAGGAGATCTCCTGCGGGCTGCGCTCCCCTTCGAGAGCCTCCATCAGCCCGGCCGCGAGCCCGAGGACATCCGCCACGGCGTCCTCGGCGCAGCACTCGCGCAGCTTCTCGAAGGCTTCCTCGAGCGGATCGTCGTCGGAGATCCCGGCGGCCGCCTTCACCATCTCGGCGAGCGGCCAGTAGGTCACGCCTTCGCCGTACGGGAGCGCCCGGCCCATGAGGACGCTCGCGCGCTCCACGCCGTCAAGGAACTCGCGGGTGAGTCGG
>JBKPLV010000044.1:0-3149 GCA_046731795.1 Actinomycetota bacterium
GTCCTGTGCGGCCTGGCCGGCGAGCCGGAGATCGAGCGGGCCCGCTCACTCGCTTCGCTGCCTCTCGTGGCCTTCGACGGGGTTCAGGGTGCGGATCTCGGCGAGAGCCGCGACGTCCACCTCGCGCTGCCGTACGCGCCCGACCCGGATCTCACGACCGACGATCTCTTCGCCGGCGTCGGCCAGGCCCGGCGCGCGGCGGAGCTCACCCTTGCGGTGGCCGCTTCGGGCGGGCGCGACCGGCGCTCTTTCCTCGACGGGCTGCGGGCGCTTGGGAGCTTCGACGAGCACGGAGACCCGGTGAATCCTCCGGTGTGGCTCTGGCGGGCCGGAGCGGACTGGTCGCTGACGGCCGAGCGGCCGCTCGCGCCAGCTCCTTGAGGCTGGTTCCGGCTCGTTTGGACTAGGCTCGCGCGCGATGCGCGTCCGCTTCGACCGCTTCTACACGTACGCGGAGCTGACCGAGACGCTCGAGGCATGGACCTCGGAGCACCCGTCGCTCTTCCGGTTCGAGGCGATCGGGAAGTCGTACGAGGGCCGCGACATCTGGCTCGCCACGGTCACCAACTCCGAGACCGGTCCGCCCGAGGAGAAGCCCGCGGTCTTCGTCCACGCCCAGATCCACGCGATGGAGTTCACGGGGACGACCGCGGCGCTCGACCTCCTCGACCGGCTCCTCCACTCGGACGACAAGCGGGTGCGCCACGCCGTCGACACGCGCACGCTCTACGTCGTTCCCCGCGTGAACCCGGACGGCGCCGAGGCCGGTCTCGCCGACGGGCGCTGGCGCCGCTCCAGCGTCCGGCCGTATCCGCGCGAGGAGCCCGAGGACGGGCTCCACCGCGAGGACGTCGACGGGGACGGCCGCGTGCTCTTCATGCGGATCAAGGACCCGAACGGCTCGTGGAAGCCGCACCCGGACGACTCGCGCGCACTCATTGCACGAGCGCCGGACGACTTCGAGGGCGAGTTCTACCGCGTGCTCCCGGAGGGAGCGATCCGCAACTGGGACGGTGTGACGATCCCCATCGCGCCGCCGTTCGAGGGGCTCGACCTCAACCGGAACTGGCCCGCCGACTGGGCGCCGGAGGCCGAGCAGCCGGGAGCGGGGCCGTTCCCGACGTCGGAGCCCGAGGTGCGCGCGCTCGTGGAGGCGATCGTCGCGCGCAAGAACATCACCTCGTATATCGGCTACCACACGTTCTCTGGGGTACACCTGCGCCCGTGGTCCGGGCATTCGGACGACGACTTCCCCGTCCCCGACCTGCGCGCGTTCGAGCTCATGGGCGAGGAGGCAACCCGCCTCACGGGCTACCCCGCGATCTCGATCTTCCACGACTTCAAGTACCACCCGAAGACGGTGATCAAGGGCGGTGACGTCGACTGGGTGTACGACCACCTCGGCGCCTACGCGTGGGTCACGGAGTTCTGGAGCCCGCAGCGCGCCGCGGGACTCTCCGACTACCACTTCATCGACTGGATCCGCGAGCATTCGCCCGAGGACGAGCTGGCGGTGCTCAAGCTTGCGGACGAGCTGGGCGAGGGCTACGTCGACTGGTACCCGTTCGAGCACCCGCAGCTCGGCCCGGTCGAGATCGGCGGCTGGGATCTCGTCCGCTTCTGGTTCAACCCTCCGCTCTCACGACTGGAGGAGGAGGTCAAGCCGCACGCCGACTTCGCCCTGCACCTCGCCCTCGTCTCACCCCTCCTCGAGATCCGCTCCTTCGAGGCGAAGCCTGTCGCAGAGGGCGCGTTGCGGCTGCGACTCGTGCTCGAGAACGCCGGCTGGCTGCCGACGAACGTGACGCAGAAGGCCCTCGACCGCAAGGCCGTGCGGCCCATCGAGGTCGAGCTGGAGCTCTCCGACGGGGCCCGGATCGCGACCGGCAAGGAGCGCGAGGAGGCCGGTCAGCTGGGCGGCCGCGTCGAGCGCCGGCAGGTGATCTGGTGGAACACGGATCACTCGACGGCAGAGCGCACGAAGCTCGAGTGGGTGGTCGAGGCGGAGGCGGGCACCCGGGTCGCGGTGACCGCGCGCCACGAGCGCGCGGGAACCGTGCGCGCGGAACTGATCCTCTAGAGCCGCTTCTCGAGGTGAACGTCCTCGGGCTCGAGCTCGTGGAGCTCGGGCAAGGGCTCGGCCATGAGCTCGAATCCGCGGCCGAGGTAGAAGTCCACCGTGTTCCGCGACGGCGTCGCGGAGACGACGATCGTCGCATCGCCCGCCTCGCGGGCGAGTCGCTCGAGCTCGGCCGTGAGCGCAACACCGACGCCGCGGCCACGCACGCCGCGAGTGACGTAGAGGTATGCGAGCTGCGCGCGACCGGGGCGGATGTGGAACCGCACGACGCCGATTCCCACGAGCGTGGCGCCTAAGAAGGCCCCGATGCAGACCGCGCCCTTCTCCGCGTGGCGCTCGAGCTCCGCACGTTGTGCGACGACCGAGTGCTCGCCGGTCCCGACCGGATCCCAGGGAGCAGCGCTGAAGTCGCCGTGCACGGAGCGGAGCGACGCCCCCTCCTGCACGTACAGCGTTTCGATCGTCTCGGACCGGTCGATCTCACCGATGCGTCCGAGGTCACCCGCATCGAGTCTGCGGTACGAGAACGACATCGAGCGGGCGAGTGTAGACGGCGGCAGACTGGAAGGCATGCGCGCGACGGTGCTCGACGCGGCCAACGCTCCGCTGAGAGCCGCACAGCTCCCGGAGCCGGCGCCCGAGAAGGGACAGGTCCTGCTCAGGGTGCGCACATGCGGCGTGTGCCGAACGGACCTGCACATCGTCGACGGCGACCTGACGCACCCGAAGCTCCCCCTCGTGCCGGGCCACCAGATCGTCGGCGAGGTGAGGGACGGGGGCGAGCGGTTCGAGCCAGGCACACGTGTCGGCGTGCCCTGGCTCGGCTGGACCTGCGGCGAGTGCCGCTTCTGCCGCGCGGGTGCCGAGAACCTCTGCGACCGTGCACGCTTCACGGGCTACGACGTCGACGGCGGGTACGCGGAGCTCGCAGTCGCCGACGAGCGCTTCTGCTTCCCGATCCCCGAGGGCTACTCGGACGAGCAGGCCGCACCGCTCCTCTGCGCCGGGCTGATCGGATACCGCTCGCTCCGGCTAGCGGGCGACGCCGAGCGCATCGGGCTCTACGGCT
>JBKPLV010000045.1:0-1039 GCA_046731795.1 Actinomycetota bacterium
CGAGGTACGCGCCGGTCGTCGGCCCGTCACCGGGAACGACGTTGATGGCCCCGGCGGGGAAGCCGACCTCGGACGCGAGCTCTGCGAGACGGATCGCGCTGAGCGGCGTCTGCGGATCGGGCTTGAGGACGACCGAGCACCCGGCTGCAAGGGCAGGCGCGAGCTTCCACGTCGCCATCATCAGCGGGTAGTTCCACGGCACGACCTGGGCCGCGACGCCGACCGGCTCCTTCAGCGAGTAGAAGAGAAGGGACCCGCCGATCGGGTTCGAGCGGCCGGAGATGGACGCGATCGCGGAGCCGTAGAAGCGGAAGTTCTCGACGGCCTGATGGAGCTCCGCCTTCACCGACGAGATCGCCTTGCCGACGTTACGCGCCTCGAGCTCTGCGAGCTCGGCGCGGTTGGCGTGGATGGCGTCGGCGAGCGCGTGGAGGAGGCGCGAGCGCTCGGTCCCGGGCGTTCGACCCCAATCGCCCTCGAGAGCGCCACGCGCAGCCTCGACCGCCCGGTCGACGTCGGCCTCACCCGCCATCGCAGCGCGCGCGAGAGGCTGTCCCGTGGCCGGCTGGGTCAGATCTCGGATCTCGCCCGATGCGGGCTCCGCGACCTCGCCTGCGATGAAGAGGCCGAACTCCCGGTCGGTGGCCACAGCCATCGCTGCAATCTATCCCGCGGCTACCTCCGCGGAGAGCAGCGACGGATCGACCCATGGTCCCCCGGCGCGCTTCGCCAGGTCGGCGAAGGTCACGCCGCCGAGCAGCGTGATGGTCGCGTCGCGCACCTCCTCCCAGACGTCGCGGAGCGTGCAGCCGACCGTCATCGGACACGGCTCCGGGTTGTGCCGGGTCGCGCAGCCGATCGGCGCGAGCGGTCCCTGGAACAGCCGCACGATGCGCTCGAGGGTGATCTCACCCGGATCCTTGTTGAGGCGATAGCCGCCCGACGGGCCGCGCTCGGAGCGGACGATGCCGGCGGTCCGCATTGTCGGCATGACCTGCTCGAGCACCGACTGCGGGACCGCGGTGCGGCGCGCGAGCTC
>JBKPLV010000046.1:0-7722 GCA_046731795.1 Actinomycetota bacterium
ACCAGTCCCTGCTCGCGGTGCCCATCGTCGCTCGCTCGGGAGACGCGATCGGGGCCATTACCGCCCACACCGAGGCGCCGCGCGAGTTCACCGACGACGAGGTGGAGTTCATCGTGACGTCCGCGTCGCTCGTGGCCAACGCGATCGAGAACGCGCGGGCGTACGAGGAGTCGCGGATGCGCGTACTCGAGCTCGAGCGTCTCACGGAGCTCGCGGAGGAGATCGCGCGGGCGGAGATCCTCGACGAACTCCTGCACACGATCGTGACCGATGCGAGACCGCTGCTGGGCGCGAGCGCGTGTCATCTGTACCTCCTCGACCCGGCGCGCGAGGAGCTCGACATGCAGGCGAGCGACCCGGAGCCAGGCGCCGCGCGGCCGACGCTCGGTCTCGCCGAGCTAGGCCCGGAGCTGGCGCGCGGAGGCCGCCGCACGCGTCTCGCGATCCCGCTCGTCGCCGCGGGCGAGCTCATCGGGCTGCTCGTCGCGGAGGGGAGCACGCAGGTCGAGCTCGGGCGCGCGGTCGCGAGCCAGGTCGCGGTCGGCATCAAGAAGCTCCAGGTCATCGAGCAGCTCACGGAGAAGAACCTCATCAAGGACTTCTTCCAGGAGCTCGCGGGCGGCCGCCTGCGTGGCGACCTCGAGGGGCGCGCCGCCCGGCTCGGCTGCGACCTCGACCAACCTCACGTCGTCCTCGTCGCGGAGCCGGGGAGCGAAGCCTTCGCCCGCGCGCTCCGCTCCGCGGCGCCCGGCTCACTCTTCGACCAGCGCGACGACTCGTTGCGAGCGCTGGTGAGCCTCTCCGGCGGGTCCAGCGAGACGTTCCTCGAGCGGCTGCGCCGCGCGCACGCCGAGCTGGAGGAGCCCGTCTCGGTGGGAATCTCGAGCATCTGTCGTGGCGAGGACTCGTATGCGGACGGGTTCGCCGAGGCGCAGCAGGCGCTCATCGGCACGGTCGTCCTCTCCGGCACGCCGACCGTGCTCGCGTACGACGACCTCGGCGCGTACAAGTACCTCCTTCGCGTCGCGGTCGACGGAGGCGTCCGGGACGCCACGGTCGACGCGGTCGCGAAGATCGCCGAGTACGACACCCAGCGCGGTGCGCAGCTCCTCGCGACGCTCGAGGAGTTCCTCCGCCGGCACGGCTCGATCAGCGCAACGTCAGAGGCGCTGTACGTGCACCCGAACACGCTGCGGCAGCGGCTCCGGAGGATCGGCGAGCTGTCGGGCCTCGACCTCCGCCGCGACGACTGGCTAGCGATCGAGATCGCAGTGAAGATGGTGAAGCTGCAGCAGGCGCTCGGAGCAGCCAAACGGAGCTAGTGCGCCAAGACCGGAGCTCACTGCCGAGTTCCGGTCTGCGGACGAGTCCCTGAAGGCCGGCGCTTCCCGCCCGCGGTCGCTGTGTCGAGCCGTGCCACTCTCTGCGCCGCAAGGTGTCGATCCTCCACCTTCACTCGCTCGGCGCGGCCTGGTAGGCCTATGCGACCGACACCGGAGGAGGAGCTCGCATGGCTGAGACGGCATCTGCCGACGCGATCTGGAAGGACATGCAGGCGCGCGGCGTCGAGTTCGTGTTCGCGCAGTTCGTCGACATGTACGCACGCCCGAGCGCGAAGCTCGTGCCGGTCGGGTCCCGCGACGCGTTCGACGGCCTGCTCGGCGACGGCGCCGGCTTCGCGGGGTTCGCGGCGGGTGAGATCGGCCAGGCACCGAGCGACCCCGACATCGCGGCGATCCCGGCGCTGGAGAGCTATACGCCGGTTCCGTGGCAGACGAACCTCGCGCGCTTCGCGTGCGACGTGACCGTCGAGGGGGAGGAGTGGCCGTACTGCCCGCGCACGATCCTGCGACGCGGTCTGGAGCGCGCGAAGGCCAAGGGCTTCGACTTCAAGATGGGCCTTGAGCTCGAGTACTTCCTCGTCAAGCAGACGGAGGATGGCTCGATCGAGCTCGCGGACCCGTACGACACGCTCGACAAGCCCTGCTACGACATCGCCGGGCTCACGCGCCGATATGAGCACCTGACGACGGTCTCGCGCTACTGCAACGAGCTCGGGTGGGGCAACTACGCGAACGACCACGAGGATGCGAACGGCCAGTTCGAGCAGAACTTCACGTACGACGACGCTCTGGTCTCGTGCGACCGCGCGATCTTCTTCCGCTACATGGTCCACACGCTCGCGGAGCAGGGCGGGATGATCGCGACTTTCATGCCGAAGCCGTTCACGCACCTGACCGGAAACGGCTGCCACTTCCACATGTCGCTGTGGGACGGGGACACGAACCTCTTCCTCGACGAGAGCGATCCGCGCGGCCTCGGGCTGTCGGAGGCGGCGTACCACTTCATCGGCGGCCTGAAGAAGCATGCGCGGGCGTACAGCGCGGTGACCGCGCCCACGGTGAACTCGTACAAGCGGCTGAAGATGGGCTCGACGACGAGCGGTGCGACGTGGTCGCCGGTCTGGATCTCGTACGGCTACAACAACCGCACGCAGATGCTCCGCATCCCCGGTCCGGGGCGGATCGAGGACAGGACGATCGACGGCTCCTGCAACCCGTACCTCGCCGCGGCGGCCGTGCTCGCCGCCGGCCTGGACGGGATCGAGAACGGGCTCGACGCCGGCGAGCCGAACTCGGACAACCTCTACGACTTCTCCTACGACGAGCTCACGGGACGCGGTCTGCGGGCGCTGCCGGCGAGCCTCTCCGAGGCGGTCGGCGAGCTCGAGGTGGACGACGTCCTCCGGTCGGCGCTCGGCCGCGGGCGCGACGAGGACTACGTCGACTACTACGCCCGTGTGAAGCGCGACGAGTGGTTCCGCTACCACGAGCAGGTGACGCCGTGGGAGATCCGCGAGTACCTGACGCGGTTCTAGGAGGTGTAGGAAGCCTCCACACGGATCGACCCAAATCGGTGGCATCAGGCAACGAGATGTGGAGATACTGACCACATGTGTGGAATCGTCGGCTTGTTCGCCAAGTCCTCGGCGGTCGAGAAGCGGCTCGGCGAGTACCTCGCCGCGATGCTGGTGCAGATGTCCAGCCGCGGCCCGGACTCGGCGGGCGTCGCGGTGTACCGGAATCCCGCTCCGAGCGGCTCGAGCAAGCTGACGCTGTACTCGTCGGATGCGCACGAGCGCTGGGGCGCCGTGCGCGACGGGCTCTGCGACGCGTTCGGGACGTGCGCCGACCCGGCCGTCCGCGCCAGTCACGCGGTCTTCCTCGTCGATGCGGACGCCGGTGATGCCGAGCGCTGGATTCGCGCGAACCGTCCGGACCTGCGCGTCATGAGCGCGGGCCAGGTCATCGAGATCTACAAGGAGACCGGCCTCCCGGAGGAGTTCGTGCGGGCGTTCGCCCTCGAAGAGCTCCGCGGCACGCACGCCCTCGGACACACGCGCATGGCGACCGAGAGCCGCGTCACCACCGAGGGCTCACATCCGTTCTCCACGGGCTACGACCTCTGCCTCGTGCACAACGGCTCGCTCTCGAACCACAACCGCCTCCGCGAGAGCCTGCGGCGCGAGGGCATCGAGTTCCAGACGGAGAACGACACGGAGGTCGCTGCCGGCTATCTCGCCTGGCGTCTGCGGGAAGGCGCATCGCTCGAGCAGGCGCTGGAGGGCTGCCTCGACGACCTCGACGGCTTCTACACGTTCGCGATCGGCACCGCCGACGGCTTCGCCGTGCTCCGCGACCCGATCGCGTGCAAGCCGGCTGTGCTCGCGGAGACGGACGAGTGGGTGGCGATGTCGTCGGAGTGGGGCGCGATCGCGGTCCTGCCCGGCGCGGCCGAAGCGCGCGCGTGGGAGCCCGAGCCCGGCGTCGTCTACGCCTGGGAGAAGGCCCTCGTCTGATGGCGATCGCGGAGCGCGAGCAGGCCGCGGTCGAGGTCGTCGACCTCGAGACGACGTCGCTCCGCGAGCTGAACCAGCGCCTCCACGACCTCGCGAGTGGCGCACCCGGGCCTCGGCACTGGCGAGTCGTCAACCCGAGCGGGGCGCACGCGGTCGCGTGCGGCCTCGACGCAGAGATCGAGGTCGAGATCGAGGGCCACGTCGGCTACTACTGCGCCGGCATGAACAAGCTCGCGCTCGTGCGCCTACACGGAAACGCGAGCACCGGGATCGCCGAGAACATGATGTCCGGACGCGTCGTCGTCGACGGGAACGTGAGCCAGTCCGCGGGCGCGACCGGGCGTGGCGGCCTCCTCGTCGTGCGCGGGAACGCGTCGTCGCGCTGCGGCATCTCGATGAAGGGCATCGACATCGTCGTGGGCGGGTCCGTCGGCCACATGAGCGCGTTCATGGCCCAGACGGGAACGCTCGTCGTGTGCGGCGATGCCGGCGAGGCGCTCGGCGACTCCATCTACGAGGCCCGGCTGTACGTCGCCGGCTCGGTTGCGAGCCTCGGTGCCGACTGTGTCGAGAAGGAAATGGGCGACGAGCACGTCGCCCAGGTGGCGGGCCTGCTCGAGGCGGCAGAGATCGATGCCGATCCCGCGGGCTTCCGCCGCTACGGCTCGGCGCGCCAGCTCTACACCTTCAAGATCGACAACGCAGGCGCTTACTGATGTCGGCGACCGAGCGGCGTCCCTGG
The DNA here is from genome assembly GCA_046731795.1 of Actinomycetota bacterium. GTDB lineage: Bacteria > Actinomycetota > Thermoleophilia > Gaiellales > Gaiellaceae > GMQP-bins7. The sequence goes on from JBKPLV010000046.1 coordinate 4,602, forward strand.
AACCTCCGCGAGTCGTACCTCTTCGACCGCCCGGTCATCGCCGAGATCCAGCGCGCCGCCGCGGAAGGGATCTACGACATCCGCGGCTTCGGCGCGAAGCGCCGCGTGCCGCACTTCGACGACCTGCTCTTCCTGGGCGCGTCGATCTCGCGCTACCCGCTCGAGGGCTACCGGGAGAAGTGCGCCACGGATGTGGTACTCGGTGCGAGGTTCGCGAGCACGCCGCTCGAGCTGAAGATCCCGATCACGATCGCCGGCATGAGCTTCGGCGCGCTCTCCGCGCCGGCGAAGGAGGCGCTCGGGCGCGGCGCGACCGAGGTGGGCACCTCGACGACGACCGGGGACGGCGGGATGACGCCCGAGGAGCGCGAGCACTCGAAGACGCTCGTCTATCAGCTCCTGCCGTCGCGCTACGGCATGAACCCGGACGACCTGCGCAAGGCCGACGCCATCGAGGTCGTGGTCGGCCAGGGCGCGAAGCCAGGTGGCGGCGGCATGCTGCTCGGCCACAAGATCTCCGATCGCGTCGCCGAGATGCGCTCGCTGCCGAAGGGGATCGACCAGCGCTCGGCCTCCCGCCACCCCGACTGGACCGGTCCGGACGACCTCGAGATCAAGATCACCGAGCTCCGCGAGATCACGGACTGGAAGAAGCCGATCTTCGTCAAGGTCGGAGCGACCCGGACCTATTACGACGTGCAGCTCGCGGTCAAGGCAGGTGCGGACGTGATCGTCGTCGACGGCATGCAGGGCGGAACGGCCGCGACCCAGGACGTCTTCATCGAGCACGTCGGGATCCCGACGCTGCCCGCGACCCGGATCGCGGTCGAGGCGCTCCAGGAGCTCGGCATGCACCGCCAGGTGCAGCTGATCGTCTCGGGAGGGATCAGGACCGGTGCGGATGTCGCGAAGGCGCTCGCGCTCGGCGCGGACGCCGTCTCCATCGGGACCGCAGCTCTCGTCGCGATGGGCGACAACGCGCCGGAGCACGACGAGGCCTACCGCGCGATCGGCAGCGCAGCCGGCTTCTACGACGACTGGCAGGCTGGGCAGGATCCCACGGGGATCTCGACGCAGGACGAGGAGCTCGCGGCTCGCTTCGACCCAGTTCTCGGCGGACGGCGGATCGCGAACTACCTCCGTGTGCTGACTCTCGAGACGCAGACGCTCGCCCGCGCCTGCGGCAAGTCGCATGTCCACAACCTCGAGCCCGAGGACCTCGTGGCGCTCACGGTCGAGGCGGCGGCGATGGCGAGGGTGCCCCTCGCCGGCACCGACTGGATTCCCGGCTCGAACGGCGCCTGACTGGACGGTCCCGCGATCATGCGGGCCGTGAGCCTTGCGCCGCCCGACCCGCCGCTCGCTGACGACGCGATCCGCCTCGTGCCGCTTGCGCCGCGCCACGCGGCCGGGATCGGCGCCCTTCTCGAGGACGACGACGTCCGTCGCTACACGCGTGTCCCGAGCGAGCCACCTGCCGGCTACGCGCGGGTCTGGCTCGACCGCTACGACGAGGGCTGGCGCGACGGCACGCGCGCCGGCTTCGCGATCGAGGCGCACGATGGCGAGTTCCTCGGCCTCGGCATGTTCGTCCAGATCGAGTTGGACGGCCGGCAGGGCGAGATCGGCTACGTCCTCGGGCCGGCCGCTCGCGGCCGCGGCGCCGCGACGAGGACGGTCCAGCTCCTGACCGAGTGGGGTTTCTCCGAGCTCGAGCTGGAGCGGATCGAGCTCTGGATCGACGTGACGAACCCGCGCTCGGAGGCCGTGGCCGCACGCTCCGGCTACCGCCAGGAGGGCGTGCTCCGCTCCTACTGGTTCAAGGAGGACGTCCGCAGCGACTTCGGCATCTGGTCGCGGTTGCGCTCGGACGACTAGGAGCGCTCGGCGAGGTCCGCGAGAACACGCTCGAGCGGAAGGTCGCGCGGGATGTCCTCTGGATTCCGCTCGGCCAGCGGCGTCTGCGCCAGTGCCGCGTAGATCCCCGCCATCGCCTCGAACAGCGCCGGCGTCAGCCCCGCGGCCGCCTGCGCAGATGCGATCTCGAACATCTCGCCGACGTAGCGCTCCGACTTCGTGGCCGCGGTCGCGAGTCGGCGCGGCAGGTTCGCGGCGAGCTCGGGCGAGCCGGCCTCGAGGTCTGCGAGCACGTGCTCGAGGACGCCGTTCGCCCGCGCCGCGAGCAACGCTTGGGCAAGAAGAGCGGACGTTCCCTTGTAGACGGAGGCGGTGCTCATCTTCACGGCCGATGCCTGCCCGACCTCGTCACCGACGACGATGCCCTCGACTCCGTCGAACGGCAACGCCGCGACCTCGCGGGCGCGGGAGCCGGACAGGTAGATCCGCGTCGTCCCCGATCTCCAGGGCGGCGGTCCCGAGACGGAGCCGTCGACCACGTCGAGCTGGTGCTCCGCGGCGGCGGATGCGAGGCTGCGCGCGGTCGCCGGCGCAATCGCGTTCAGGTCGACGAGGAGCGGCACCGATGCCGCCTCGCCGCACTCCAGCGCGATCTCCCACGCGACCGCCGTGGCCGCCTCGGGAGGAACGACCGAGAGGACGACGTCTGCCGCCTCCAGCACGCTTCGCAAGTCCGGCAGGATCTCGAGCGCTGCGTGCTCCGCGAGCCGAGCCGTGCGCGCGCTCCGCCCGGCCAGCGTCGCGACGACCCGTTCCCCGCCGCGAGCCAGCACGGCGCCGAGCGCGCTCCCCATAGAGCCCGGGCTGACGACGGCGACCGTCACGCCCGGACGCTAGCGCCCGGCTACTCCTCGGGCGAGAGGAGGATCGTCCAGCGTTCGACGCTCGTGACCGTGAGCATCCCGTTCCGAGCCCACGGATCCTCAGCGAAGCGGGCACGGAGCGCCTCCTCGGAGGGCGCGTCGACGACGTGAAACGCCTCTTTGCCCCCCGCCACCGGGCCGCCGAGCAGGATGAGGCCGTCGTCGACGAGCCCGTTCATGAACTGCGCGTGCTCGGGCCACAGATCCTGCTCGCGCATGTCCTTCGACCAGTCCCAGGGGCCGCCGCGCTCGACTCGCACGAGGTAGAGCTCCTGACCCTCGCGCACTGCGACCATCAGACGACGCCCGCGTAGCAGTCCCGCACGTACGCCTGCTGGGCA
>JBKPLV010000047.1:0-19267 GCA_046731795.1 Actinomycetota bacterium
CCAGCCCAGCAGGAGCACCGCGGTGAGGACGCACACCGCGGCGAACCCCCTCGCGACCTCACGGTCCGCTCCGGTGACGGCGAAGACGCCCGCGAGGCCGTAGACGAACAGCGGGCTCTTGTAGTCGAGGAACGACGAGAAGTACAGCGGGAAACGCGCCCCGTACTCGTCGCGCCCGTCGGTCGCGATGGTGTGGGCGTTGTACGCGATCGCCGCCTCGTCGCGGAAGAAGCCCGGCGGGTTGTTCGGCGAGATCCAAAGCTGGAAGGCGGCGACGGCGATCACCACGCCGAGGCCCACCAGGAACGGCCACCGAGTCAGCCGGTCGCGCGCATGAGCCGGTAGTCCTCCCAGCTCGTCACCTCCTCGCACGGGAAGTCGCAGTCCTGGAAGCGCAGGAAGACGAGTGAGCCGGGGGGCGGGATCCCGCCGTCGGGGAGGATCACGATCCGGTCCTGGGGCGCGCCTGCCAACGCAGCGCGCCAGCGCGCCTGCGCCTGCGCGCCGCGGTCGTCGAAGTCGGTGTAGATCGGCTGGCCGGAGGCGAGGGGCTGCTCCAGGAGCCCCTTCACTCCTGCGTCGAAGAGGACGAGCCGTGCCGGCCCGCGCGTGCGGTAGCTGTCGAGGAACTGCGCGAACTGGACCGCCACGAGGACCGCGAGAACGGCGGCGGCAGCGCGCGCCGCCCACGACGTCCGGGTCGCCGCGACGAGCGCCGAGAGAGCCGGCACCGCGAGCACGAGGACGAAGACGGGCAGCGTCGCCAGACGAATCGCGTTGTAGCGGTCGACGGTGAGAGCGGCAGGGACGGGCACGAGCAGCGTCGCGAGCAGGACGTAGCGCCACCACAGGCTCTGCCGCTCGCGCAAGAGCACGAGGACGATCCCCGCGAGCGCGAGCAACACCACCGCCCCGAAGAGCGCGCCGTAGCCGCCGTTGTGGATGTACGGCGCCGGATCGCCCGCCGTCGCCCAGTGCCACGGATCGATGTCCTTGAACCAGTTCCCGATCGCCTCCGCGACCACCGTGAGCCCGGAGCGGCCGTCGCGCGCAATCGTCGTCGCCTCGTAGCGCGCCGTGAGGTTGCCGGGGTGGCGCAGGGCGTAGATCCCGAGTGGCACGAGAATGACCGCGAACGTCGCCCATGCGGCGACGAGGAACCGCCAGCGGCCGCGGCCCGCGAAGACGGCCAGCGCAGAGGCGAACAGCGGGCCGAGCAGGCGGCTCCCTGTGTACGAGTACGTGACGAGCCCGAGAAGCACGCCCGCCGCGATCCCTGGACCGACCCGGTAGCGCTCGAGACGCACGACCCGCTCGAGGAGGAGGAGCAGCGCCACCACGAGCACTGGCTGCGTGGATGCCTCGATCGCCATCCTCCCGAGCTCGAAGAGCCACGGCGTGAACCCGGCGAGCACCAGGATCGTGGTTGCCACGAGCCAGCTCCCGCTCAGCCGCCAAGCGAGCACGCCCAGCAGGAGAATCGCCGCGAGCACGAGAACCGCCGAAAGCCCGCGCGCGATGGTCTGACTCGGACCGGTGACCCGGAACATCCCGGCGAGGAGATACGGGTAGACGGGGCTCTTGTAGTCGTCGAAGGAGCGGAAGAAGAGCGGAAGTCGCGCCCCGTCCTCGTCGCGCAGGCTCTTGGACAGCGTGTACGCGTTGAGCGAGAGCGCGGCCTCGTCGCGGTGATACCCCGGCGGGTTGGACGGCGTGATCCAGAGCTGGAACGCGACGACGGCGAGGATCGCGCCGAGCCCGAGGAGCACGGCGGGCCGCGCGGCGATCGACGTCACGCGGGCATCGTAGAGCGGGTCACGGAAGCCGGACACCGCGATACCCTGCGCCGGTGCGCGTGCTCGTCACCGGCGGCGGGGGCTTTCTCGGCTCGCATCTCGTCGAGCGGCTGGAGGCCGACGGCCACGACGTCGTCGTCGCGCGACAGGCGGACTACGACCTCACGGCGATGGACGACACCGCGCGCATTTTCGACGACGCCGGAGCGGAGCTCGTCTTCCACCTTGCGGCCGAGGTGGGAGGCATCGGCGCGAACCGGGCCAACCCCGGGCGGTATTGGTTCGCGAACCTCGCGATGGGCGCGAACATGCTCGAGCAGGCGCGCCTCCACTCCACGCCGAAGCTGGTCATCGTCGGCACCGTGTGCGCGTATCCGAAGTTCGCGCCGGTGCCGTTCAGCGAAGACGACCTCTGGGAGGGCTATCCGGAGGAGACGAATGCGCCGTACGGGGTCGCGAAGAAGGCGGTCCTCGTCGGCGCGCAGGCGTACCGCCAGCAGTACGGGCTCGACGCGGTCTTCCTCCTGCCGACGAACCTGTACGGGCCGCGCGACAACTTCGACCTCGAGACCTCGCACGTGATTCCGGCCCTGATCCGGAAGATGGTCGAGTCCGACGACGAGGTCGTGCTCTGGGGCGACGGGTCGCCGACGCGGGAGTTCCTGTACGTCGACGACTGCGTGGACGGCCTCGTCCTCGCAGCGGAGCGCTATGACGGCGCCGAGCCCGTCAACCTCGGCGCCGCTCGTGAGATCTCGATCCGCGAGCTCGCCGAGCTGATCGCGGACGTGGTCGGCTTCGAGGGCGGCATCGTGTGGGACACCGAGAAGCCGAACGGCCAGCCGCGGCGGAGCGTCGACGGGTCGCGGGCCCGCGAGCTGTTCGGGTTCGAGGCGAAGACCTCCCTGCGCGAGGGGATCGAGCGCACCGTCGCGTGGTACCGCTCCGCGGTCGCGGGTGTCGGTAGCGGCTAGAGCCTCGGCCGCCGCCGGGCTCGGCGGCAGCACCATCGATCGACTCCTCGCGCGACCGCGGGCCGTCCTCGGAACGCTCATCGTCGGACAGATCGCGGCCGTCGTCGTCCTCGCCCTCTCGGTCGAGCACAACGGCTGGGTCTGGTTCCAGGGCGGCGACCAGATCTGGATCACGACCACGGGCTGGCTGCTCGGCGGGCGAGATCTGCCGCCGACCGAGCTCGGATACCTCTGGCCGGCCGTGGAGGCGCCGATCACGCAGGCGACCGGGTCGACGTACGTCCAGGCGCTCCCGGCGCTCGTCGTCCTCCAGGTGCTCGTCCTCGGGCCGATCGCCTTGCTCTGCGTCTACGGAATCGCGGCACGCGTCGGTGGGCGCTTGCTCGGCTACTGGGCCTCGTTCCTCTGGGTCATTGCCCCGTTCGCGGCGATTCCGCTGTTCGTCGACCGCTACCACGAGCGCTGGACCGAGCAGTTCCTGCCGCAGGCGCTCGGGCTCACGGCGATGTCCGACTTCCCGTCGATGGTGCTCGTCCTCGCCGCCGCGCTGTTCGTCACGCGGTCGCTCGCACCGGGGCGGGTTCCGGATGCCGTGCTCGCCGGGCTGCTCGTGGGCGCATCCGCCGCGCTGAAGCCCGCGAACGTGCTCGTCGCCGCGGGGGTCGTGCTCGCGTACGTCGCCGCGCGCCGCTGGCGCGAGGGCGTCGCCTGTTGCATCGCGATCGCGCCGGCGCTCCTGGTGCTGCTGCTCTGGAAGGTGCGCGGGCTCGGTCAGGTTCCTGCATTCGCGCTCGAGCACGCCCAGCTCGCCGCTGGCTCGGGGCCGATCGCGATCGACGTGAAGCTCAACCGCTACTTCGATTTGAACTTCGACCACTTCCGCGCGCAGCTGGGGGGATTTCGCGAGTTCTTCTGGAGCGAGCGGCTCGTCGAGTGGTCTCCGTTCGCGGGGCTCCTCGCGGTCCTGCGCGTGCGCCGCAGCGCGATGGCCGCGCTGCTCGGCGGCTGGCTGGCTGCGTTCGTGGTGGTGAAGGGCTTCTCCGACCGAGCCACGATCGAGTCCGGATCCTTCTGGCGCCTGCTCATGCCCGCCTGGCCGGCGTACCTGCTTCTCTTCGCGGCGATCCCACTCCTCGTCCCGACGCTCGCGCGACGCCTTGCCTGGCGCATCGAGCCCGCGACGAGCGAAGGGATCTCGACCCGCTGGGTCGTCGTCGTAGCCGTCGTCACGGTGCTCTTGCCGGGGGCTGCGATCGCAGCCTCATCACCGCTCTCGCAGCACGCGGCACAGTCGAAGACCGTCGTGCAGGACTTCCCGAGCGGGAACATCCTCACCCCGGTCGACCCCGACATCCGCCTGGACGTGCGGCGCGAGGGCTCCGCGGCGCACCTGTCGTGGACGAGTGGCGGCCCGTGGCGGGCCAAGGTCTTCTACCGCGTCTACCGGGAGGACGGGCCGAACGATGACACGGTCTGCTTCCTGTCCGGCGGCGCCGCCTGGTACTGCATCCTCTACGGCGAGCCGATCGCGACGACGCGCGAGCTGTCCTACGTCGACCCCGACGCACCGGCGAGCGTGACGTATCGGATCGGGGTCGGCACCAACTGGGCCGACGACCCGAACTTCGGGGACGTGTTCGTGTTCAGCCGCCCGGCGGCGGCGACCGGCTGAGACGCTCCTCGAGGAGCGCGATTCGCTGTGCAAGATCGACGTTCTCGTCGGTCAAACGTGAGATCACGGTCGAGTAGTGCAGGAGGACGAGGAAGATGAAGAGCGTCGCCACCGCGAACAGCACCGCCGGTGGATAGCTCGTGACGCCGAGCCAGCCCGCGATCGTGTTCAGGCCTCCGCGCCAGAGCGAGAGGACGAGCAGGACGATCCCGGTCGCCAGCCAGAGGAGCGCATAGCGCTCCTTCAAGCGGCGTCCCCGGACGAGCTCCACGACCACGAGAATGAGAAGGAGCGAGGCGATCGCGCCCGCGATGGACGCGCGGATGGGCGTCATCGCTGCGCGGCCTCGAGGCGGCGGTAGCGTCGGATGCTGGCGACGAGCAGGGCGAGCATGACTTTGACGATGTAGTAGAGGGAGCGGATGAAGGTGATGGACGAGGTCCCGGCTTGCCGCTCCCGCATGTCGACCTGCACCTGGACGAGGCGCAGCCCGCTCCGCAGGGCGACGAGCGTCGACTCCACCTCCGGGTAGTCGTGCGGGTACTCGGTCGCGAACAGCTCGATCGCGGTCCGGTCGAGAGCCGAGAACCCCGAGGTCGTGTCCGTCACCTTCTGTCCTCCGAGCACCGAGACGAGGCGCGCGAACACCCGAATCCCCATCCGCCGTGCGAACGGCGGCCGATACGTGCCGGCGGGATCGACGAAGCGCGACCCGACGACGAGATCGGCCTCCGCTGCTCGGATTGGCGCGAGGAGCTTTCCCAGCTCGGCGGCGGCGTGCTGGCCGTCCCCGTCGAGCCGGACCGCGACCTCGTAGCCCTCGTCGCGCGCATACCTGAAGCCGGTCTGCACGGCGCCGCCGATGCCGATGTTGAACGGCAGCGCGAGGACCGTCGCCCCATGCGCGCGAGCCACGTCCACGGTGTCGTCGGTCGACGCGTCATCGACCACTACCACGTCGATGCTCGGGTCGAACGCGAGGATCTCGTCTACCACGCCGCCGATCGCGCCGGCCTCGTTCCACGCGGGAACGACCGCGACCACCCGCCCGCGACTCACGCCGCGACTCCGGGCTCGAGCCCGATGACCTCGAGCAGGCGTCGCGCGCGGTGCGCGTACGTGTGCTCGTCGAGGACACGCTCGCGCGCGCGGCGCCCCATCGCCTCCGCTTCGCCCGGATCCGCGACGAGCTCGCGGTAGGCGGCCACCGCTTCGTCCGCCGACGAGACGAGCACGAGCTCGCGTCCCGGCTCGAACCAGCGCTCGATTCCCGCGTGCGGGTTCGACACGATCGCCGCTCCCGAGGAGGCGAGCTCGAACGGCCGTGCGGTCGAGGAGGCGAGGACGGTCGCGTGGGGCCGTCGGGTCATGTTGAGGTTCACGCGCGCGGCCGAGATCGCCCGCGCGAAGACGTTGAAGGGGATGTCGCCGAGCATGCGGGCTGCCCCCGTGTCCCCCTGGAAGTCGAGTCCGCCGAGGGCGAAGTCGAGGTCGGGCGCAAGCCGCGAGGGCTCGCCCACCAGCGTCTTCATCCAGTCGCGCCGGAACTTGTCGCCGTAGCCGTAGAACAAGACGTCGACCTCCTTCTCGACCGGCTGCGGCGAGAAGAACTCGGGATCGGCCCCCCAGAACAGGGCCTCCGCGCGCCGCGCTCCCAGCTCGAGCAGGCGGCCGATCCCGCCCTCGGAGTTGGAGAGCACGAGGTCGTACTCCCACGGATCGGCGCCGTGGTACGGGTTGAAGCCCGTGTCCATCCCGCCGAACTCGGGCAGGCTCATGGGGACGTCGCCGTCGTAGAACACGACCGGGATGCCGTACCGCTGCCGGAGCGCGTCCGGGATGCCGCGCAGATGCGCCATCGGGATCGTGAAGACGAGGACCGCGTCGGGCTTCTCGCGCTCGACGAGCCGCTCCAGATGGCGCTTCCAGCGGGGCGTCACCCAGCGCGCGATCGTCTCCCGCGTGAGCTTGTCGAGCCTCGACTCGTCGGGGTCGGCCTCCGCGCGGCGCAAGTAGCGGTCGCCCTGAACGCGCGCGAGGACGTCCCGAACGCGCTGGTACGACTCGCCCTCGCGGTACGTCGGATTGGGCGCCGTCCGCCACCAGGGCGACTCCACCGGGCGCCCGCGGTAGGGGGTGACGACCAGGTCGACGCCCGCCTCGTACATCCCCTTCCACAGCTGCCACCAGGCAGGCGTGCAGCCGTAGCGGAAGTCGAGGTCGATCGCGGACGCCGCCGCGAGGATCTTCGGTGTCCGCATCAGTAGGCACCGCGCCGCGTCAGCACCGCGGGGATCGTCTTCGCGATGATCGAGACGTCGAGCCAGATCGACCAGTTCTCGAGATAGGTGAAGTCGAGCCGCACGAGGTCGTCGAACGAGAGCCCCGAGCGGCCGGAGATCTGCCAGAGCCCGGTCATCCCCGGCAGCACTCGGTAGCGGGCCCGGTGCCAGTCCTCGAGCAGCCGGTAGTCGCGGAGCGGCAGCGGGCGCGGTCCGACGAGGCTCATCTCGCCCTTCACCACGTTGACGACTTGCGGGATCTCGTCGAGCGAGAAGCGCCGGAGGAAGCGACCGACCCGCGTCACACGGGGGTCGTCCCGGATCTTGAAGAGCGCCCCTTCCGCCTCGTTCGCCGGCTCGAGCTCCGCCTGTCGCGCTGCGGCCTCCGCGCCCATCGTTCTGAACTTGAGCATCCCGAACTCGCGCTCGCCGACGCCGATCCTGCGATCGACGAAGAGCACGGGCCCGCGCGAGTCGAGCTTGATCGCCGCGGCGATCAGCAGCCAGATCGGCAGCCCGACGACGAGCACGAGCACGCTCACGACGAGATCGAAGCCGCGCTTGACGGCCCAGTCCCAGCCCGTGAGCACGGGCGGGCGCAGCTCGAACAGCGGAGCTCCCTGACCCGGTACGTACTCGCCGCGCTGCACGAGGAGCTCGGTCGTGTCGGGTGCGAGCCGGACCTTGATCCCCTGGCGATGCGCCTGCTCGACGACCTCGAAGACGGTCCCCTCGTCGAAGTCGCCCTCGTTGAGGATCACCTCGTCGGGACGGACCTGGTCGAGAACGAGCGGGAGCTCGGCGCGGGAGCCGAGGAGCCGGAATCCGGGCACGTCCTCCGGAGCGACCACTCCGACGAACTCGTAGCCGAGCCCTCCCCGGGCGCTCGCCAGGGAGCTCTGCAGGCGCGCGAGGCTCTCGCCGGCACCCACGAGAACGACGCGGCGTCTGATCCCCGCCGCCCGCATGATCTCGAGCGAGGTCGAGTCGTACGCGGCCCGGAGCAGCCCGATCGTGATCGCGCTCACGACGACGGAGGTGGGGATGAGCCCCGACGTCGTGAAGTCGTACCCCGTCCCGAGACCGAAGGCGAGGACGATGAGCGCGACGACGATGAGGCAGGCGAGGATCCTCCCCGCCCCCGGCCGGAGCTCACGGTTCCGATAGAGGCCCGACTGTGCGAAGACGAGAATCGTGATCGGCGCGACGAACTTGAGCCATTCGGCCGGCCCCTCCCGCCAGAGCAGGCCCCAGAGGACGTCTCCGTCGCCGGTGACCACCTCCCGCAGCACGAGCGCGACGTAGATGCCGAGCGCGAGCCCGACGACGTCGAGGACGGCCAGCGCGACGACGGACGCGACGCGACGCAAAGCGGAGACGATCGGCCCACGCGAGAGCAGGTACAGGCGCGAGGCGCGGATGTCGCGATCTGCAGTGGGCGGCGTCGGCGCCTCCCGCGACACCTCGGCCGGCGGAGCGACTTTGCCGGGCACGCAGGAAGCTTAGAGCCGGGCCACGTCGGCCCAGGCGACACGCGGCGCAGCAGGGAGGAGAAGGTCGGCGAGCGAGTCGAGACTGGACGGTCGCGCTCGCCGCGCCAGCGCACGAAGGCCCCAGTACACGAGCGCGCGCCGGCGGCGGTCGAGCAGATCCGTGTCGTGGAAGTACACGTGGACGAGCGGCGGCAGGTCTCTCCGGGCAAGTGCCCGGGCGAGGTCGCCGAGCGAATGCGTCGTCGGGATGGCGCGGAGCGTCCGGCCCGACGCCAGCTCGATCTCAGCCGGCCCCGCAAGCGACGCCCAGTGCGCCCCCCCGGCCAGGTATGGAGGCCGGGACGGCCGCGAGGTGCAGTCGACGTAGCCGAGCTCGGCGCACGCCTCGGCGACGTCGGCGTCCGTGTACCAGCCGCCGCCGCAGAAGAGCGTCGGCGCGAGCCCGAGCTCGCGCAGCCGCGTTCCCTCCGCGCGAACGCGCTCGCCTGCGCCTGAAGCCGTTGGCCGGGCATGGTCGGGAGCCGTCCAGTGAGTGTGGTGCCCGAGCGCGCCGCGCGCAGCGGCCATGCGCACGCGCTCGACCCAGGTCGACTCGTCCTCGCCGAACGCTGGATCCGCGGGCCGCATGAGCGCAGCGATCGCGAATCCTCCGGGACGCGACTCCTGCAGAGCCGTGAACCGCCTCCACACCGCGTCGTCGAGCGGTCGCTCAACGTGGCAGGACACGACCGCGTACGGTTCCCGCGACGTGGCGCCCATCGTCGGCAAGTATCCACGCGCGGCGAGATGAAGCGGTCGACCGGCGCGGCCGTCGTCGCCGCGGTCGCGGCGCTGCCGCGGCTCCTCGTGCTCTTCCACGAGCGCGACACGATCCTCGTCGAGTTCGTCGACAAGAGCGACCGGTTCGCGACCACGCTCGTCGACCACGGCACCTTCGGCTTCCTCCCCGGCGTCCCCTCCGCGTACACGCAGCCGCTGTACGGGTGGTTCCTCGCCGGGATCTACCTCCCGTTCGGCCGCTCGTGGCTCGCCGTCGGGATCGCGCAGGTCGTGGTTGCGGTCGCGACTGCGCTCGTCGTCTTCGAGATCGGCGCCCGCCTGCGCTCGGTGGGAATCGGTCTGGTCGCAGCGCTCATCACGACGCTGCACCCATATGTCATCTGGCACGACGTCCACCTGAACCGCGAGCTGCTCGACGGTCTCGCGCTCGCCGCGTTGACGCTGGCCGCGCTGGCTGCGTACGAGCGTCGCTCGCTCCCGCTGGCCGCCACGACCGGCGCATTCGCCGGGGTAGCGATCCTCGGCAACGCGCGGCTCGCCCTGCTCCCCCTCGCGCTCGCCGTCTACGTCGCCTGGCGCACGCCCGCCGGCCACGCGCTGACGGCAGCAGCGCTCGTCGTGGGCGTGGCTGCGCTCGTCGTCACGCCGTGGGTCGTCCGCAACAAGGTGCAGGTCGGCTGCTACGCGATCACCACCGACGCGCGGGCACTTTGGAAAGCGAACAACGCGAACACGCGCGGTGTGCTGGACCGCGGCGGCTGGATCGACGACGTGCCGGAACTGCCCGGGGCGCCTCCGTGGCCGGAGCTCGCCGCAGACGAGACACTGGCCGGGATGCCGACCTCGGTCGACGAGTGCGCCCAGATGCGTCTCTACCGCGACGAGGTGCTCGACTTCTGGCGCGAGCACCCCGGCGAGAAGGCGCTCCTCGCCGCCCAGGCCACGCGCATGCTCTGGAGCCCGGTTCCGCGCGAGTCCGACGAAAGCGGAAGCGGCACGGCGAAGCTGGCGCGGCAGACGATCGAGCCCGCCTTCGTCGTCATCCTGTACCTCCTCGCGGTCGCCGGCGTGTTCCTCGCGCCGCCCCACTTCGTCGGGCTGGCCGCGCTGCTGCTCGCCTACAACACCATCGCTGCGATGGTCTTCGCCGGGACCGCCCGCTACCGCGCGCCGTGGGACTTCCTGCTCGCCCTGCTCGCCGCCTTCGCGCTCGCGTGGGGCTGGGAGCGCATGCAGCGGCGCCGGCGTCGGTACTACGTCGGCGCTGGTTCGAGCGCGCGCGCGTAGAGCTCCTCGGTGCGCGCAACGCACCGCTCCGGCGTGAACTCGCGGAGCGCCCGCTCGCGACCCGCAGCGCCCATGGCGGCAGCCCGCGGAAGGTCGCCCGCGAGCGCGACAATCGCCTCGGCGAGCGCGTCCGCGTCCGCGGGAGGCACGACGAGGCCGGTCTCGCCGTCCGCGACGATCTCGGGAAGTCCGCCGACCGCGCTGGCGATCACGGGACGCGCCCGCTCCATCGCCTCCAGTGCGACCATGCCGAAGCCCTCGCCGAGCGACGGGACGACCGTGATCGCGGCATCCTCGAAGGCGCGGGACACGGGCGAGACGAAGCCGAGAAAGCGCACCGCCTGCTCGAGCCCGAGCTCGCGGGCGTATACCTGCAACGCTGGTGCGAGCGGCCCGCGCCCCGCGAGGTCAAGCGTGATCCCCGGAACTCGAGCGCGCGCCTGCGCGAGCGCCCGCAGCAGCACGAGGTGGCCCTTGATGGGGATGAGCCGACCGACGCAGACGAGGCGCGGCTCGCGGCTCGAATAGGGCGTCGCGGCCCCGTTCGAGCCGATCCCGTAGTGGACGATCCTGAAGTCGCGTACGTCGAAGCCCTCGGTCTCCGCGAGGTACTGCGCGAGCCCCTGCGAAATTGCGATGTGCACGTGGGCGAGCGAACTGACGGAGCGATCGGCGAAGCCGAACCACCGGCCCTCGCGGAACTCGTTGAAGCCATGCTTGGTGGAGAGCCGGAGCGGGACGCGCGCGACCGTCCCGGCGAGCTGGCCGTAGACGTCCGCATGCACGAGGTGCGTGTGGAGGATGCGCGGACGGACCCGCGCGAGGTACGCCGCGACCTCCCCGAATGCGATCGGGTCGACGTCCGCACGCAGCCGGATGTCGTCGAGCGGCACGCCTTTCGCGCGCAGTGCATCCGCGAACTCCCACGCTCCCGGCTCGTCCTCGTGGAGCATGAGGAAGCGGACGTTCCAGCCGCGCTCGCGAAGGTCGGGCAGGAGCTGGAGCAGGTGGGCCTCCGAGCCGGAGATGCCGGCGACCTTCTGCGCGTGGAGAACGAGCCCGTCGGTCACGAGATCCCGCTCGCCTCGAGGGTTCCGCTGGCCCACGACTGGACGGAGTGCCGCTCGGCAACGCGCTCGCGGAGGCGGTGGCCGAGCGCCGCGCGCTCGTCCGGAGTCATCGCCGCGAGGGCACGAATCCGCTCCGCGAGCGCGCCCGGGTCCCAGCGCGTGAATCGCTGCTCCCGCTCGAGAAGCTCGTCGAAGATCGGATTGGACGCGAGTACAGGCAGGCAGGCCGCGCCCGCCTCGTAGACGACCTTGTCGGGCGCACCGGCGCGCATGTTGTTGACGAGCGCATCGTGCGCGGCGAAGAGCGCCGGGATCTCGCTCCGAGGAACCGGATCGCCGATCGTCACGCGGCCGTCGAGCCCGAGCTCGGCCACGACCTGCTCGAGCTCGACGCGGTGCGCGTGCTCCTCGTCCGAGAGGGTCGGCCCGTAGATGTGCAGCTCTACGTCTTTGCCCGCGAGCGGAACCGCGGCGACTGCTACGTCGAGGCCCTTCGCCGTCGAGTAGCGCCCGAGCGCGAGGAGCCGTAGCCCGTCTCCCGCTCGGGGTGGCGAGCAGGGAAACTCGTCCAGGTCGATACCGTGCCCGATCGCGCGCAGCTTCCTCGATGGCATCGGGAACGAGCGCTCGTCGACGCTGGTCACCGCGGTCGAGGCGCGCTCCGCTGCCTCGAGCAACCGGCTCCGGCGCCAGTGCGTGAACCAGAGAACGAGCGGGACCCGCAGCGGCCTGACGAGCGCCGCCCCGAGGACCGCATAGATCGGGCACATGTGCGCGACGACCGCTCCGCCGCGCAGGCCCGGCAGCTCGCGCGCGAGCGCCGCCTCGAAGCGCGCGCCGCGCAGCGCCTTGTGCGGCGCGCGAAACGTCCGCACCCGGCAGTTCGCGGGCAGCACGCCGGGAACCGCGCCGTCTGCGAGCACGACGACCTCGTCGACAAGCTCGGCCAGAGCCCGGATCTTCGGCACGGTCGCGGCCAGCGCCGGATGCCGCGGATCGACCTGCTGGGTGATGAAGACGAGCTTGGGCACTAGAAGAAGTCGAAGTCGCCGAGCGAGAAGTGCCACGCGTCCGGCGAGTCGTCGATCCGGACACCGTCGCGGAGGGCCTTGCCGATGAAGCGGAGCTTCTTGTTCGTCGGCGCAAAGCCTGCCCGTAGAAGCGCGCGGCGCTGCTGCGGCGCGCGGGGCGGGAGCAGCACGAGTGCGTCCGCGCCGCCCTCGACCTCGTCGACGGCCCTCGAGACGAGCGCCCGAACCGCCTTCGTGTCGTCCGGAGCGGCGATGAGATCGGCGAGGAAGCCGGCGGAGACGCCGTGCTTGTACGTGTGGCCGACGACCGCCACACCGTCGAGCCGACCTCCTCGGTACGCGCCGAAGAGGCGATAGTCACGCGGGGACTCGGCGTAGCGCCATTCGAAGTACGCGGTATCGCGGGTGAAGTGGCTCCCGTATCCCTCCGCCGCGCGCCGCCCGAGCTCGTCGAGATCCTCGCCGAAGTGGTCGACCGGGCGCACCTCGAGCCCGTGCAGATGCTGCGGCGCGTCGGAGCGATCGCGCATCCCCTCGCGCTCCCCCTCGCGTCCGAGCGCGTAGCGCACGACGCCGGAGAAGCGAAGCGGACGCGCCCACAGACGCAGGCGCGGGAGATCGATCCAGCCGAGCCGCCCGACGAAGATCGGGTGAGATCGCGCGTTCGGGAAGGTCACGGTCAGCGGCGAGCCGGAGTCGGCGGCGGCCGTCTCGTTCGCCTGCTCGAGCGTCGAGAAGACCCCTTGGCCGCGGTAGCGCGCGTCTGTGGCGACGTTGACGGGGATCGCAAGGCGCGTCTGGACGCCGTCGAGCGTCGTCGTGAAGAAGCTCATCGCCGCGACGCCGACGACCTCGTCGCCGTCCACGGCGAGCGAGACGATCCCCTCGCCCCCTGGGTTGCGGTCGAACCACCACGTGAACTCCTCGTCGGAGAGGTGCGTCGTCCCCACGCGGGCGAGCAGCGCAACCAGCGACGCCCTCAACTCGGGCGCATAGCGGACGACCTCGAAGCTCATCGCGTCGCGGTCCCGAGCACCTTGTTGAACGCACGCCGTGCGTACGTCCCCGGGATCGTGTCCTTCATCGAGATGAGGTCACACGCGCCGGAGAGCACAAGCTCGAACGTGCGCGGCGGATACGGCTCGACGTTGTAGCGCCGCAGCCGGTAGCGGTCAGTCGCGGGTCCGTTCGCGCCCGACACGGACGTGAAGCCGAGCGTGTAGCCCGCCTGCTGCACCAGGCTGACGTGCTCGGGGCGATAGTCCGCGAGCGAGCCCTTGACGAAGGCGTAGGCTTCGACCGGGCGCCCGAGCCGCTCCTCGAGCCGGAGCTTCGAGAGCGCGATCTCACGCGCGGCCTCCGCCGTCTCAAGCTCGGAGACGGGGCGGTGCGCGATGCCGTGCGACTCGACGCGGATCCCTCCCGCCTCCAGCGCCGCGAGCTCGTCCCAGCCAACGGTCTCGTTGCGAACGCCGAGCGTGCGCAACGCCTCCTCGTGCGGCAGCGGACGATCGTCGTCGAGGAAGCCGATGGGGACGAAGATCACGGCCGGGTAGCCGTGCCGTTGCAGGATCGGCAGCGCGTTCTCGAGGTTGTCCCGATAGCCGTCGTCGAAGGTGACGAGCACGGCGCCGGCCGGCAGCGGCGCACCTTCGAGATAGTGGTCGCGAACGCGGTCGAGCGAGACGGGCACGTAGCCGAGCTCGCCGAGGAGCTCCATCTGGTCCGCGAAGACCGGTGTCGGAACAGTCGTCGGGTTCGGATGGAGGTCGTTGACCTTGTGGTACATGAGCACGCGCAGCGTTCGCTCGCCCTCGCCGTCGAGCGCACCGACGCCGGTCACGGTCTCGCCGATGGCGCGATACACGCCGTTCTTCAGGAGCTGCTTGGCTCTGTCCGCGCGCATCGCGTGAGTGTAGGTCGGCTATCCGGAGACGGCGTCCACGAGCTCCCGGATCCTCCGGGCGTACTCCTCGGGGGTCGCGAGCCAGGGCTGCACCGCCTCGCGCGCCGCCGTTCCCAACCGCTCCGCGTACTCGCGATCGGCGAGCACACGCACGAGAGCGTCCGCGAGAGCATGCACGTCGGCGGGAGCGACGAGCACCCCGGTCACGCCGTCTTCGACGAGATCCGGGATCCCGCCCACACGGCTACCCACCACACCGCGGCCCCGACAGAACGCCTCGACGACGACGCGGCCCAGCCCTTCGGAGCGCGACGGGAGGACGAGCACGCTTGCGTCGTCGAGTGCGCGCGCAACGTCGGGAGTCGGAAGCGACTCCGTCCAGCGCGTCTGCGCGGGGAGATCGGCGACGAGGCGCTCGGGAACGTCACGCAGCGTTCCTCGACCGACCAGGTGCAGGGTCGCGTCAGGGACGCGTAGCGCGGCCAGCCTCCACGCGTCTGCGAGCACGTCAACTGCCTTGTACCGCTCGAGCACGCCGACAAAGAGGACCACCGGCCGCTCGGGCAGCGAGGCTGGCCCGCGCTCGAGGAACGGCTCCAGGTCCATGAACGCGGCGAACTCGGCCGTGGGCACCCCACCTACCCGACGCACGAGCCCGGAGGTGTAGCCCGAGATCGTGCGCACGCCGTCGCTCTTCCGTATGCCGTAGCGGGCAAGCGCGTCCGCGAGCGGCGCCAGCACCCTTCGACGCGGCGACCCGTAGAGGCGAGCGGGCGCGGCGGGATCCCCGTGGATGTCCGCGACGACCTTCGTCGGCACGCGGGCGAGGCGGCGGCCCAGCACGCACAGCGCGGCCTCCTGCGCGCCCTGCGCGAGGACCGCGTCGGGCCTGAACGAACGCAACTCGCGCGCGACGCGGAACGGCAGCAGCGCGTAGAAGGCGAGCCCGTCGAGCGCTCGGGGACGGACTGGACGCACCAGCCGGAACTGCGGGTCACGGCGCTCTGCCCCTCGGCCGGCGGCGAGGACGCGGACGTCGAGCTCGACCGAGAGCGCGTCGAACTTCTGGGCCAGCGAGGGCGAGAGCGGGAGCGAGTACCGCGACCTGCCCACCATGAGCAGCCGCTTCCTCACGCGGCGGCAGCCTTCTCGAGCTCCGCCTCGATCGTCGCGAACACCGCCTGCTCGGAGTAGCCCTCGACCGAGCGCGCTGCCGCCGCCGCGAGGCGCGCGCGCAGGTCCTCGTCCCCGAAGAAGCGCGCGATCGCAGCCGTGAGGGCCGCCGCGTCGCGGGGCGGGACGAGCAGCCCGTTCTCGCCGTCGACGACCACCTCGGGCACACCGCCGACCCCCGTTGCGATCACGGGGCAGCCGACGGCGAGCGCCTCGACCACCGTGTGGGGGAAGTTCTCCCACGCCGAGGGCAGAACGGAAGCGTCGGCAGCGCGGAAGAGGCGGAGTACGGAGTCGCGCGACACGCTGCCGAGGAAGCGCACGCGTCCGTCGAGCCCGAGCTCGTGCGCTCGTCGCTCGAGGGCCGCACGCTCGGGACCGTCGCCGGCGATCGCGAGTGTGACCGCGCTCACGCCGACGAGCGCGTCGAGCAGCGTGTCGACCGACTTCTGCGGCCCGAGCCGACCGGCGAACGCGACCACGTCGCCGTCGAGTCCGAGCTCCTTCCGCAGCGTGGCGCGCTCGGGAAGCTCGGGAAGCGCGGGCGCGGGGTTCGGCAGCACCGAGGTCCGCGCAGGCTCGAGGCCCCACCCGAGCGCGACATCACGCAGGTACGTACTCGGGCAGAAGACATGTCGCGCGCTCTTGACCGCCGCGTTGCGAGTCGACCGGAGGAAGCGCGTGCGTACGTCTCCACCGACCCGCTGGAACTCGTCGAGCGTGCCCGCGTACCGGCCGCTCCGAGTCGCGCGCTCGAAGACCTCGTCGGAGACGAGCTTCACGACCAGCGGCCGGCGAGCGAGGCGAGCTCCGATCGCCGCGCGCCGGATCATGCTCGTCGCGTAGACGACGTCGGCGCGCCGCGCCGCGCGCCGGACGAGCAGCGCCGCGCGCAGGTGCCGGAGCGGCGACTTCCTATTCGCCCATAAGACCGGGTACGTGCGACGCTCAGGCCCTGCGGAGGCCGTCGTCACGACCTCCACGAGGTGCCCCCGTTCGGCGAGGAAGTCCGCGAGCGCCGGCGCATGGCTTGCCGGCCCACCGGAATCGGGCGGCCAGATCCCGGAGACGACGATGACCCTCACGACTGCAGCGCCTCGCGGTGCACCCGCTCAGCCGCGCGCACCTCGTCGTGCAGCCGCGAGAGGACGACCGCCCAGGCGAGCGCGAAGGCAAGCGTCGACACCAAGACCGCGACCGCGGCACCCGTGGCACCCCACTCGGCGCCGAGCAGAGCGGCCAGCGGGATGGCGACGAGCGCCTCGATGCCGTGAGTGACGATTCGAAGGCGTGGACGGCCGAGCGTCACCGGCAGCGACTTCGTCCAGCCGAGAGCGAACTGGATGGCTGCGGCGAAGAGGATGATTCGCGCCGCCGTCACGGCGCCGTCGTACCCAGAGCCGAACACTGCCCGCACGAGCCACGGCATCGCGACGAAGAAGATGGGCACAGCCACGAGCATCAGCGCTCCTGCCCATCGCGTGTAGCTCCGGATCCCGGCGAGAACGCTCGTCCGCGCGCCCTTCTCCCAGTCGCGTGTCTGCTCGGTCATGAGCATGAGCCGCGCCGGGGAGCTCGCTGCGGCGAGGCCCGTCTGTGGCGTCTGCGCGATGCTGAACAGACCGACTTGCGTCGTGCCGGAGACGACGCCCAGAGCCAACGGCACGAGCGTCGTGCGCAGCGAGATGACGCCGGTCGCGATGCTGGACTGGATGACAAAGGAGCGGATTCCAGGAACGTCGTCGCCTAGTGGTCGCGGCGAGGCCGGCGGGAACCGGCGCAGCGCAACCGCTCCGACGAACGAGATCACGAGCGTCGAGATCACCTGCGCGACCACGATCGCGACGAGCGCCGCCGTCACACCGTGCGGAGCCGCGACGACAATCGCAAGCAGGCGGAGGCCCGCCGACCCGAACTGGTAAACGCCCCTCAGGTCGTAGCGGCTGTGGAGCAGCAGCGCCGTCGCCCCCACGTTCTCGGACGACTGCGCGAGCGGGAGCAGCGCGGCAGCGAGTAGCGCCTGCTCGAGTCCGTCGGAGCCGAAGATCCGATCGGCGAACGGCGCTAGTGCGAAGAGGAGGATGGTGGCGAGCGCGCCTCCCGCGAGCTTGAGCTTCAGAGCCTGTCGGAACAGGCGCCGCAGCCGGCCCCAGTCCTTCGAGGCGACGTAGCGGAAGCCGTACTTGGTGAGCGACTCCTCGACGGTGAGGTCGAGCAGGATTTGAAAGAAGCCGACTGCGAAGAGGGCGGTCGCGAACACGCCGAGCCCCTCAGGCCCGAGCTGTCGTGCGGCGACGACCCTCCCGAGGATCCCGCACGCGACGGCGGCGTAGATCCACGTAGCCGTCGCCGACCGGCGCCGGAAGAGCCGAGAGGACATCGGGGCGTCAGTGTAGGGAGGCCGCCGCTCGGACAGATCGCCCGGAGGGCGCCGCCCTATAGTGGCCCCGGATGATGGCGACGACCGAGGCGTTCGACGGCCCGCGCGCCTCCTCGGGCATCCGCAGCCTCGTCGACCGCGACGCGCTCGGCGCGCTCGTCCTCGCGGTTGCGATCCCCTTCCTCTTCCTGCACGAGCGCTACCAGCCGGATCTGAGCCTGAACGCCCGCTCCACGACCGTCGACGTCCGGCTCTCGGACTTCGCAATGCTGATCGTGCTGGCGGCGACGGTCCTCTCCGCCCTGCACGCGGGGCTTGGCCGGCTGCGGGCCGCACGCTGGCTCTGGCTCGCGGGTGGAGCGCTGCTGGTCTGGCTCGCGTTCGAGACCTTCCGGCCCGCCTCGCTCGACGACGCCCTCTTCGACGACCATCTCGTGAGCTTCGCGAAGCTCGTCGAATACGCGGTGCTGGTCGTCGCCGTGCCCCTGCTCGTCCGCCGCGTGGCGGACCTGACCATCCTGATCGGCGCGCTTGCGCTCTGGGCCGCTGTCGCGGTGACGGTCGCGCTCCTCCAGTTCTTCGGCGTCGACATCTTCGGCGCGTGGAAGGCGGGGTGGCGCCAGCCGTCGTTCCTCGGACACCACGATCTCGCGGCGCTGTCCGCGATCGCGATCGCAGTAGCAGCAGCGGGAATCGTGGCGCGCCGGCGCGAGCTGCCCGCGCCGTCGCTGTTCGCTGTCGCGCTCGTGACGGGAGTGCTCGGTCTCGTCGTCGCGGGCTCCGTCGCGGCCGCAGGCGGTCTCGCCATCGGTGCGCTCGCCCTCTGGCTCGCCGCACGTCGTCGCTTCCGGCCGAGCGGACGCAGGACGCTCGCGCTCGTCGCCGTCGTGGCGGTCGTCGCCGGCGGAGTGATCGCGGTGCGCGGAGATGCGCTGCAGGACTTCGTCCGCTTCCTCGGCATTCGCGGCAACGACCGCCCGGTCGGGGTGGAGACGTACTCGCAACGCACGGTCCTCGCCTACATCGGCCTCAAGATCTTCCAGGACCACCCGCTCGTCGGCGTCGGCTGGCAGCGCTCCTCGCGGGCCGACGTGTTCGAGCCGTATCTCGACGACGCACACCGGCGCTTCCCTGACGTCGTCGAGCTCGCGTTCCCGGCGGAAGGGCGTGAGTGGGGCGTCCAGAATCTCTACATCCAAGTGCTCGCCGACGCGGGACTCATCGGATTCGCCCTGGTCGTCCTGGTCGGCGGCATCGGTTTGGCCCTCGCGTGGCGAACAGCGGCTCGCGCCCCCTCGCCATGGGCGGCCGGTGCCGGCCTGCTCGTCCTCTGTGCACTTCTCACCGTCGGCGGCGAGTGGGCGTCGCTCGGCATCGTGGCCGGGATTCCCATGCAGGCGGCGAGTTGTCTGCTCCTCGGGCT
>JBKPLV010000048.1:0-1748 GCA_046731795.1 Actinomycetota bacterium
GGCTCGGCTGCTCTCCGACGGCGTGTGCAACGCGTACCTCGTGGACGTGTGGACGGCGTCGGCCTATCGCCGTCAAGGGATCGCCTCGCGGATGATCCGCGCGCTCCTCGACGAGGTGCCCGGCCAACACGTCGGGCTCCAGACGGACGAGGCGCAGAAGCTCTACCGCTCGCTCGGCTTCGCGCCCCAGCCCGAGTTCTGGTCTCTCGTCGTCGGCACGTGGCTCGACAACGACGCCAATCGATGAGCAACGCGCGCCACTGGCTCGCGTTCGCGGGGGAAACCATGTTTCCCCCGCGCGCCCCCTTCTTCTCGAAAGCGTGGGGAACCTCCCGGTTCCCCACACCCCTCCACGCTCATGGAGCCGCTGCTCCATGAGCCTGACGCAGTACTACACCGCGACGACGCTCGACGGCTTCATCGCCGATCCCGACGACTCGCTCGAGTGGCTGTTCTCGCGCGAGCAGGACCAGGACGGCCCGCTGAGCTACGCCGCGTTCATCGCCGAGGTCGGCGCGCTCGCGATGGGCGCGACGACGTACGAGTGGATCCTCGAGCACGAGTTCGCCGACAAGCCGCTGGAGGAATGGAAGTGGCCGTACGACATCCCCTGCTGGGTCTTCACGCACCGCGAGCTCACTGTCGTGCCCGGTGCGGACGTTCGCTTCACGAGCGCCGACGTGCGGTCCGTCCACGACGAGATGGCCGAGGCGGCGGCCGGCAAGAACGTCTGGCTCGTCGGCGGCGGCGACCTCGTGGGCCAGTTCGCGGATCTCGGGCTCCTCGACGAGGTGATCGTCTACGTCGCGCCGGTGACGCTCGGCGCGGGAAAGCCGCTCCTCCCGCGCACCCTCGAGCTGCGGCTCGAGGAGACCGCACGGAACGGCGACTTCGTCTGCTCGCGCTACGCGGTCGTGCGCGGCTAGCGCCAGGCGACCGAGACGACCTCGATCGGCTGCTCGAGCCCTTTGAGCGTCTCCGAGCGCGGCTCCGAGAGACGGTAGGGCGTCGCGATGCCCTCGAGCGTCTCGACGCTGACGAGAATCTCGCCTGCCTGCGCGGCCGCTCCGATGCGCGAGGCGGCATGGACGCCCTGGCCGCCGTAGTCGCCCTCCGTGCGGAAGGCGGCGCCCGCGTGCGCGCCGATGCGGACGTCGGGCGCGACGATCTCGGCGCCGAGCGCGCGCTGGATCGCGATGGCGGCGTCGATCGCGGCCCTCGGGTTCTCGAAGGAGACGAAGAAGCCGTCCCCCGTCTGCTTCACGATCTCGCCGCCCGCCTCGGCGACGGCCTCGCGCACGAGCGCGTCGTGTCGTGCGAGCAGCCGCTTCCACTTGTCGGCGCCGAGCGTCTCGAGCAGCTTCGTCGAGTCGACGATGTCGGTGAAGAGGAAGGTGCGCCGGGTCTCGACCTTTCCGAGGAGCTCGTTCGTGCGTGCAGCCTCAGGACGGGCGCCGAGGCGCTCGAAGGTCGCGAGGGCGCCCTCGAGCTCGACGGTCCCGGCGTGCTCGTCGCCCGATCGCGTGTACGCGATTCCGAGGAGCATGCGAGCCCGCGCGGTCTCGTACGGCGCTCCGACGCCCTGCCAGCCGTCGCGGGCGTGACGCAACGAGGCGATCGCACTCGGCCAGTCCTTCTCCGCCAGCGCGATCTCCCCGCGCGAGAAGTGCACGGCGGCATCGAAAGCCGCGGCGCGGCGGTTGCCGATCTTGTACGTGTCCACGATCTGCTCCGCTTCGTCGGCCGCC
>JBKPLV010000049.1:0-8304 GCA_046731795.1 Actinomycetota bacterium
ACGTCTGGTACGTGATCCCGCAGATCGTCGGCTTCCTGATCTTCATCCTCGCCGGCACCGCCGAGACCGCGCGCGCGCCGTTCGACCTCCCGGAGGCGGAGCAGGAGCTCGTCGCCGGCTACCACACCGAGTACGGCGGGATGCGCTTCGGGCTCTACTCGATGTCGGAGTACATCAACCTGATCACGCTCTCCGCGCTGTGCGTGACGCTCTTCCTCGGCGGCTGGCACGGGCCGGGTTGGGACGGCGGGACGTGGGCCGGCCCGCTCTGGTTCCTCGGCAAGCTCGTCATCCTCCTGTTCGCCTTCATCTGGATGCGGACGACGCTGCCGCGCTTGCGCTACGACCAGCTCATGCGCTTCGGGTGGAAGATCCTGCTCCCGGTCGCGACCGTGAACGCAGTAGTCACGGCGGTCCTCGTGGTGGCCTTCTGATGGCGCAGCCGTTCACCACGCTCAAGGGCTTCGGCGTCACCTTCCGGCAGATCTTCCGGAAGCCGATCACGCAGCAGTACCCGGAGTACAAGCGCCCGGTGTACCCGCGCTTCCGCGGACGTCACCGGCTGCACCGGCACGAGAACGGCCTCGAGAAGTGCGTCGGTTGCTCGCTGTGCGCGGCCGCCTGCCCGGCAGACTGCATCCGCGTCGTCGCGGAGGAGAACACGGCCGAGAACCGCGTCTCCGCAGGCGAACGCTACGCGCGCATCTATGAGATCAACCTGAGCCGCTGCATCTTCTGCGGCTACTGCGAGCTCGCGTGCCCCTTCGACGCGATCACGCTCGGGAACGAGTTCGAGATCTCGGAGTACTCGCGCGACGACCTCATCTACACGAAGGACATGCTCCTCGCCGAGCCGATCAAGCGCGTTCCGGTCGCCGACCCGGTCCGGTTCGACACGCCTGAGCCGGCGTTCAAGACCAGAAGCTGATGGGCAACGTCCTCGTCTGGCTGATCTGGTTCCTTGCCGCAGCGGGCTGTCTAGGGACCGGCGTCGCCGTCGTGACCATGACGAACCCGTTCTACTCGGCGCTCGCGCTCATCGGGAACCTCGCGTCGCTGGCCGTGCTCTTCCTCCTGCTCTCCGCCGAGTTCGTGGCGGCGGCGCAGGTGCTCGTGTACGCCGGCGCGGTCATGGTCATGTTCCTCTTCGTCGTCGCGTACCTGGGCGGGCGCGCGGACGCGCCCTGGGCCGGGGGGCCGCGCCTGGTGCGCGGCGCGGCCGTGGTCGCGGCCGGCGCGCTCCTCGTCGAGATCGTCGTCGTGCTCGGCCTCGCGTGGGGCGACAGCCTGACCGAGCCGACCGACGTCTCCGACGCGTTCGGGAACCCGTCCCAGATCGGGGAAGCGTTTCTGACCGACCACCTGCTCGCGTTCGAGATCACCTCGATCGTGTTGCTCGTGGCGGCGATCGGCGGTGTGGTGCTCGGGACGACGCGCGAGAAGGAAGAGGCCACGTAGGTGGACGGACCTGACGTCGGCTGGTACCTGATCGTCGCCGCGATCCTGTTCGGGATCGGCGCGCTCGGCGTCATGCTCCGGCGCAGCCCGCTGATCGTCCTGCTCTCGCTGGAGATCATGCTGAACGCGGCGAACCTCACTCTCATCGCGTTCGCACGCCAGCAGGGGAATCTCGACGGCCAGATCTTCGCGCTCGCGGTGATGGCGGTCGCCGCCGCCGAGGTCGCCATCGGGCTCGGCTTGATCGTCGCCATGGCACGCCGCCGCGTGCCGCTCGACGTCGACCAGGCGAGCGCGCTCCGTGGATAGCACCGTCGCCACCGGCGGCTGGATCTGCCTGCTCTCTCCGCTCGCCGGCGCGGTCGCGATCACGCTCGCCGGCACGCGGATCTCACGAGGCACGGTCGGTTGGATCTCGACACTGACGACGTTCGTCGCCTTCGCGGGCGCGCTCGTCACATTCCTCGCGCTGTGGGCGTCCGACGCCAGCGACCGCGAGCAGCTCTCGACGGCATACACGTGGCTCGCCACCGACTCCTTCGAGGCGAGCATGCAGATCCTGCTCGACCCGCTCTCGAGCACGATGATGCTCATCGTCTCGGGAGTGGGCGGGCTCATCGTCTGGTACTCGATGGGCTACATGGAGGGCGACGACGAAGAGCGTCGCTACTTCGCCTACATGTCGCTCTTCGTGTTCTCGATGCTCCTGCTCGTCGAGGCGGGGAACTTCCTGCTCCTCCTCGTCGGCTGGGGCCTCGTCGGCCTCGCGTCCTACCTCCTGATCGGGTTCTGGCACCACCGTCCCGAGGCGATCGCGGCAGCGAAGAAGGCGTTCGTGATGAACGCGATCGGCGACGCGACCTTCGCGCTGGCCGCCGTGCTCCTGATCTGGCAGACCGGGACGCTCGAGTACTTCGGCGTCTTCGCTCGGGTCGACGGCCTCTCCTCGACGATGGTCACGCTGATCGCGCTCGGCCTGCTCGGCGGCGCCGTCGCGAAGTCGGCCCAGCTGCCGCTGCACACGTGGCTTCCGGACGCGATGGAGGGGCCGACGCCGGTCTCGGCGCTCATCCATGCGGCGACGATGGTCACAGCGGGCGTGTACCTGCTCGTCCGCGCCCATCCCATCTTCGAGGCGGCTCCAGACGTGCAGCACCTCGCCGCCGGTCTCGGCGCGGCGACGCTCCTGCTGGCCGGGGCGGTCGCGCTCGTGCAGTGGGACATCAAGCGCGTGATCGCGTACTCGACGATGTCCCAGATCGGCTACATGTTCATGGCCGCCGGGATCGGCGCGTACGGCTACGCGATCTTTCACCTCATGACGCACGCCTTCTTCAAGGCGCTGCTGTTCATGTCGGCCGGCCTCGTCATCCACCACCTGGATGGCGAGCAGGACATCAGGCGGATGGGCGGCCTGAAGGGAGTCATGCCCCGGACGCACGTCGCGTTCCTCGTGGGGATCCTCGCGCTCGTCGGGATCCCGCCGTTTGCCGGCTTCTGGTCGAAGGACGGGATCATCTCGTCGGCGCTCGCCACCGGAGGGGCGCTCGGGTACACGCTCTACGTCTCCGCCCTCGTCGGTGCGCTCTTCACCGGGCTCTATGCGTTCCGCCTGTACTACACGGTCTTCCGCGGCGAGCAGAGCGAGTTCGCTGCGGAGCACGCGCACGCGGGCCACGGGGAGGGGCCGCTCTCGATGGTCCTGCCCGTCGGCATCCTCACCGTGCTCTCGACAATCGGGGGCCTGCTCGTGATCCCAGGCGTGTGGGCACCATTTACGAACTGGATCGGAGAGACGGCCGAGGCGCTCGTCGACCCAACGGTCGCGCAGGACTACGGGACGAGCGCAATCGCCGTCACCCTCGCGCTGATCGGGCTCTACCTCGCCCGGCGGGCGTTCTACGCGGGCCGCCAGCTCGTCACGAATCCCGGAGCCTGGCGCGTGCTCGAGCACAAGTTCTACTTCGACGAGCTGTACGACGCGCTCTTCTACCGGCCCGCGGCCGCACTCTCGGTCGCGCTCCGGCGCAACGTCGAGGAGCCCGTCGTCGAGCGCTCGCTCGACGAGATCGGATCCGGGACGATCCAGGTCGGCGGCGAGGTCGGCCGCGTGCAGTCCGGCCTCCTCCGCACCTACGCCGTCGCCGTCGCCTTCGCCGTCTGCGTCCTGGTCGTCGTCTTCGTGGCGGTCCGCTGAGCGATGCTGACGACGGCCCTCATCCTGCTCCCGCTCGCGGCGGCGCTCGTGGTCGCCGTCCTCCCGCTTCCACGCGAGACGACGGCCGGTCTCGCCTTCCTCGCGGCGCTCATGGAGGTGGCGCTCTGGATCGTCGCCGCGTCGCGCTACGACTTCGACGCCGGAGGACTGCAGCTCGACAGGTCGCGCGAATGGGTCGAGAGCCTCGGGATCTCCTACTCGGTCGGCTTCTACGGCTTCTCCGTCTGGCTCGTCGGTGCGACCGTGGTCGTCTTCGCCGCGGCGATCGGCTACGCGCTCTGGGTCGGCCGCGAGCGCTCGCGCGCGTACCACGCGCTCATGCTCCTTCTGCTCGGAGCGGTCGTCGCGACCTTCGTCTCGCAGGACCTGCTCCTCTTCTACGCCTCGTTCGAGCTCATGTTGATCCCGCTCTACGTCCTCGTCGGCGTCTGGGGCGGCGAGCGGCGGCAGGCCGCGACCGTGACCCTCGTCCTCTACACAATGGCCGGCTCGCTGCTCATGCTCGCCGCGGTCGTCGCCTTCGGGGTAACGCAGGGCACGTTCTCGCTCATTGAGTCGGGGACGAGCGACAACACCTGGATCTTCCTCGGTTTCGCTGTCGCCTTCGCGGTGAAGGCACCCTTGTTTCCGTTCCACGGCTGGCTGCCCCTGTCGTACCGCGAGGCGCCGGTCGAGGTCGCCGCCGTCCTTTCCGCGGTCGTCTCGAAGACGGCGGTGTACGGCTTCCTCCGCATCGCGCTACCGAAGTTCCCCGGGCCGGCCGACGACCTGTCCGGCCTCATCCTCGTGCTCGCGAGCGCGGGGCTCATCTACGGCTCCGTGCTCGCGTTCCGCTCGACCGACCTGCGCGGCGTGGTCGCGTACTCCTCGATGGCGCAGATGGGGCTCATCACGATGGGGATCTTCGCCTTCGACGACCTCGGCATCGACGGCGCCGTACTGCAGTCGGTCGCGCACGGGCTCGTGTCGGCGAGCATGTTCCTGCTCGTCGGCATGGTCGAGCGACGCTGCGGGACCGGCGAGCTCGCCGCGCTCGGCGGCATGGCGCGCGGGAGGCCGACGCTGGCGACCATCGTCCTCATCGCGGGGATGATCACGCTCGCCGTCCCCGGCTCGGCCACCTTCGCCGGCGAGTTCCTGATCATGGCCGGCGTCTACGCGCAGGGGTGGGGCTACTCGGTGGTCGTCGCGCTCGGCGTCGTGCTCGCCGCCATGTACACGCTGCGCGTCATCTCGGCGATCCTGCACGTGAAGCCCGGCCGTGCCGTGCGCGAGGATGCGCTCGATCTGCGCGTCGGCGAGCTCGCGCTGGTGCTTCCGCTGCTTCTGATCCTGCTCGGGCTGTCGGTCTGGCCCGCGCTCGTCAGCGAGAGCTCGTTCTCCGGCGAGAGGCTCGCCGTGCCGGGAGGGCACTGGGCGGCGTACCCACTGCAAAGCGCCGGTTGGCCGCCTGGCTGGACCGGATACGGGCCGGTGGTGAGAAGCGGATGATCGACACGCCGAAGGTCGACTGGCTCGCGCTCTCGCCGTCCATCGCCCTGCTGGTCGCCGCCGGCATCGCCCTCCTGTCCGTCCTCCTGCCCGACTGGATGCGCAAGTCCGTCGCGGCGACTGCCGCCTTCGCGGGCTTCGCCGCCGCCGCCGTCTGCGCGATCGTCCTCTTCGAGCGCACCGGCTCGCCCCAGGTGCTGCTCGAGGGGTCGATGGTGCGCGACCAGCTCGCAGCGATGACCCAGGTCATCCTCGGCGCGACCGGGGCAGCCGTCGTCCTGGCCTCCTGGGGCGAGCGACGCCGCACGAACCACGCCGAGTACTACGCGCTCCTGGCGACGGCCGGCGCCGGGATGGCGTTCTTCGTGAGCGCCGACAACCTGATGACGTCGTTCCTCGGCCTCGAGTGGTTCTCGCTCTGCCTGTACATCCTCGTGGCCTTCGACAACGAGCGCGCGACCTCGTTGGAAGCGGGCCTCAAGTACCTCGTCGTCGGCGGCTTCGGCTCGGCGGTCCTCCTCTTCGGCTCCGCGCTCGTGTACGGCGCGACGGGAGAGCTGAGCTTCCCGGCCATCGCGTCTGCCCAGCCCACGAGCGAGGCGTTCCTCTTCGCCGGGCTGGCGATGCTCCTCGCCGGACTCGCGTTCAAGGTCTCCGCGGCGCCTTTCCACATGTGGACGCCCGACGTGTACGAGGGCGCGCCGACCTCGATCACCGCGTTCATGTCGGCCGCGACGAAGACTGCCGCGCTCGTCACGATGCTCAGGATCCTCGTCACCGCGTTCCCCGATCAGAGCGACGTGTGGACGATCGCAGTCGCGGTCCTCGCCGCCATCTCGCTCGCCTGGGGCAACCTCGGCGCACTCGCCCAGCGCGACGTCAAGCGGATCCTCGCGTACTCGTCGATCTCGCACGCCGGCTTCCTGCTCATGGCCGTATCCGCCAACTCGGAGCGCGGCGGCGAGGCGCTCCTCTACTACCTCGTCGTGTACTCGGCCATGTCAGTCGGCGCGTTCGCGGTGGTCGCCGCGCGCGAGCGCGAGCTACAGGCGCCGGTGACGCTGGAGTCGCTCGCGGGCTTCGGCTGGGAGCGTCCCTATCACGGAATCGCGCTGTGGACGTTCATGCTCGGCATGGCCGGGTTCCCGCTGACGGGCGGGCTGTTCGGAAAGCTCTTCGTCTTTTCCGCCGCCTACGACGCGGGCGAGTGGTGGCTCGTATTGGTCGGCGTCGCCGCGACGGCCGTCTCGCTTGCCTACTACCTCAACGTCGTTCGCTGGATGTACATGCGCTCAGGAACGGAGCTGACGCTCGCCGTCGCCGGCGGCTCGCCGCCCCGCGACTCGGCGCTCGGCGTCGCGATCGGCGCGGCCGTGCTCGTCACGGTCGGCTCCTTCTTCGTCGTGCAGCCGATCCTCGACGTCGCATCCGACGCCGCGTCGTCGCTTCCGTTCTGAACGTTCGCGCCTGACGCACGCGACGGGGTCGGTTCTCTAGATTGTTCTCGTGGCGACCGAGCTCACCTGGCTGGGCCACGCCGCGTTCAGGGTCGACACGCCCGGCGGCAAGCGAATCTACGTCGATCCGTTCCTCAACGGGAACCCGAAGTGCCCCCCGGACGAGGTCGAGCCGGAGCGCTGCGATCTGCTGCTCCTGACGCACGGCCACGGCGACCATCTCGGCGACACGGTCGCGATCCATCAGCGGCACGGATGCCCGGTGGTCGCGCAGGTCGAATTGCGGGGCTGGCTCACCGCCAACGGAGTGGCGGACGACGGTGGCGCGAACTCGATCAACAAGGGCGGCACCTGCTCAGTCGCAGGAATCAGCGTCACACTGACACACGCGAATCACTCATCGAGCGCTCCTGACGGCAGCTACACAGGCGAGTCATGCGGATTCGTCGTCGAGCTGGAGGACGGGTACACGATCTACTTCGCCGGCGATACCAACGTCTTCGGCGACATGTCGCTCATCGGCCGCATCTACGAGCCCGACGTCGCCGTGCTCCCGATCGGTGACCACTACACGATGGGCCCGCGCGAGGCCGCGGTGGCGCTCGAGCTGCTCGGCGTCGTCCGCTGCGTGCCGTCCCACTACGGCACGTTCGGGCTGCTCACCGGCACGTCCGACGCCCTGCGCGGGCTGGCGCCGCCCGGAGTCGAGATCCTGTCGCCGGATCCGGGCGCGACGCTCTCCCTGTGATGCGCGAGCGTTGGTTCGGCGCGACCGGCCGCAAGGTCCCGGAGATCACGCTGGAGGGCACGATCGACCTGAAGGAGGCGCTCGTACTGGACGACGTGTCCGACGTCCAGGCCATCCACGACGCGCACCACAAGGGCGTCCCGATCGTTGTGCGCTGCACGTCGGCCGAGCAGGTGTACGCAGCGCTCTCGCTCGGTCCTGTCGCGTGCGCACTCGTCACCGACAGAGCGCTCCTCGACCTCGATCTTGCGGAGATGACCTACGGCTAGCACCGTCGTCGCGACGTACTCGATCTGCGCCTGCGACCTCGCGGCGCGCCAGTGGGCCGTCGCCGTCCAGTCGAAGTTCCTGGCCGTGGGATGGATCGTTCCTTGGGCCGACCCGTCTGCAGGCGCGGTCGCGACCCAGGCCTTCGCCAATCCCCGGTACGGGCCGGAAGGGCTCGCACTCCTCCGTGACGGCCTTGGCGCGGACAACGTCGTCAGGCGGCTGACCGAGGCCGACGAGGGCCGTGCCGAACGCCAACTGGGAATCGTCGACCGGGACGGCCGATCCGCCTCGTACACCGGCGCCGACTGCAACGAATGGGCAGGCCATCGCACCGGGATGGGCTATGCGGCTCAGGGGAACATCCTCGTCTCCGGCGACACGGTCGATGCGCTCGCGGAGACGTTCGAGTCGTCGGCGACGAAACCGCTGGCCGAGCGGCTGCTCGACTGCCTCGACGCGGCGCAAGCGGCGGGAGGCGACCGCCGCGGCCAACAGTCCGCAGCGCTCCTCGTCGTCGGCCCGGGACAGGGCTACGCCGGCCTCTCCGACAGCGTCGTCGACCTTCGTGTGGACGACGACGACCGACCGCTCGAAGAGCTCCGCCGCCTGTACGGCATCCACCAGGAGTTGTTCGGACACACGCCACGCTCGCGCTGGATCAC
>JBKPLV010000050.1:0-14096 GCA_046731795.1 Actinomycetota bacterium
CTTGTCCAGCTCGATGTCGATCCGGCGGCGTATTCGCTCGGGCAAGGCGACCTCGACCGGCAACAGGTCTGCGGCGAGGAGAACGGGAATCCCGTCCAGGCGCGGAAGCCACTGCTCGAGGTGCTTGGGGTGCAAGACGAAGACCGCCTGCAGTCGGTCGGGGAACACGTCCCGCAGACGGTCGACGATCCCGCACTCGAAGAAGACCCGGTTCGCCATGGGGTCAGCGAAGACCATCCAGACGCGGCTCCGCGTGCTTCCGTCCGCAGACGCAACGCCAGCATCGCCGAAGGTCTCGGCCGCCGGCGGGGCCTCCTGCAGCATCAGGCGACCGTAGCAGAGGCAATCGTCGTCATTCGCCGCGCAGGGGCTGGGCGAACCCGGTGTCTCGACCGCCTTCACGACGATCCCCGTTCGCTCGTTCCGGCGCCGCGTTAGCCTGCTCGTCCCGTGCCGTCTGCCGCCGCACCCACGTTCGGCGTGGTCATTCCCGCCGTGCCACATCACCTGCACTGGGTCAGGGGCGCATGCGCGAGCGTGCGCCACTTCATGGGCGACACGCCGATCTGCGTCCTCCTCGACGGCGACCGCGCCCCGAGCGACCTGGAGCGCGCGAAGGGCATCACGGTCCTGACGAGAGACGAGATCGAGCCGAGGGAGCTCCGGGCGTGCTTCGGCTCGCCACGTGCGAAGAACGCTGCCCTGTGGGCCTCGCCGTTCGAGACCTTCCTTCTCATCGACGCGGACACGATCGTCTGGGGTGACACGCGGGAGCTCGCGGACTTCGACCGTTACGACTTCATCCTCGACAGCCCCGGTGCGGAGCCGCTGCGGTCGGTGATGGACGTCGAGCAGGCGGCCGCGTGCTTCCCCGACTTCGAAGCCCGCAGGCATATCGGCTCCTACGTCAACAACGGCGTCTACTTCGGGCGTCGAGGCGCACTCGACCTCGAGCGCTACCTCCATGCGGTTCGTGTCGCGCGCGAGCGTCCCGGGATGTTCTACGGATCGCAGGGATCGTTCAACTACGTGCTCTTCAGCTCCGCCGACGACGGGTCGATCCGGCTGTCACAACGCGAGCTCCAGGTCATGACCGGCCGGACCTCTCGTGCCGACGTCGTCCGCCGGTTCGCGTTCGACGACTCGGATCCCGTCGTCACCGGAGATCCCGTCGTCCTGCATTGGGTCGCATCGCCGAAGCCGCAGGTGCGCGCACGGCGCGACGACTACTTCGAGCCGATGACGCACTTCCGGCTCGAGTTTCGCCGCGCCTCGCGCGGCTCATCCGCGGTGCTCGACCTCTGGCGGTTGCGACTCGAGGACATGACCTGCCGGGACTTCCGGGGACGCAACCTCCGTGGCCGGCTCGTCCGCACTCGGCGGCGCTCACGGAAGCGCTACGCCGAGCTGCGCGTGCAGCTGCGCCGCCGCACGCCCGACTGGCTCGTGGCCGCGGTGCGCGGGCGCTAGCACGACCGCCGTGCCTTACCCCTCGCTAGCTCGCGGGCCGAAGAGCGCGCCCGAGGCGAGCAGCAGGAACGCGGGCGCGACCGCGACCGCATACTCCGGCACGCCCGCGATCGCGAGCGCGCTGAGCAGGATCACGACGAAGGCGGCGAGCGCAGGCGTCACGAGCGCGACCGCCTTCGCCGGTCGGCGCACGACGAAGGCCACGACCGCCACGATGATCCAGAAGAGCGCCGGCGGGAACCAGCGCGCGAGCTGGTTGAGGCGAAGCGCCAGCTCGTCGTTCCCGCCGCGACCCGGAAAGGCGTTCGCGAGCTCTTCGATGCGCTCGTGGAGAGCGTCGTAGCGGGCCCGGTCACCTGGGTTCACGAACACGAGGTGGTGCTCGGTCGGAGAGGTCCAGACCGTGTAGATGCTCCCGTCCGGAGTCGTGGGACCTCCCTCGTGCGGGGCGGGGATCTTCTCGCCCTCACTCGGTCGCGGAAGCCGACGGCCGTTGACGACGATCGTGTCGGACGTGCTCGGCGGCCCGGTCGGTGCGCTGGTCGTCCCCGCCGGCGCGCTCGAGCCTCCGGCAAGCGAGCGGAAGACGGCGCGGTGCAGCTGGTGGAAGACCGTCGTGGCGACGCCACGCGCGTACACGCCGGGATGTGTGCGGACCGCCTCGATCCCGGCGTCGCGTAGCAGACGCTCGTCGCTGTGCCACCCCTCGAGCCGGTTCGCGAGCCAGCCGAGGTCGTCCTTCATCCGTGGGCTGGGATCGGAGAACAGCTCGTCCAGGGTGATGCCGTACGAGCGATAGGGCTCGGCCGGGAGGAGCTCGCGCCGCGCTGCAGCCGCCAGCCGGCGCGAGGCCGGCCCGTTGTCGGGCCGGACGATGCGATCCGTGAGGTACGCGCGCTCGAAGGGCAGACGCGAGTTGCCCCCGCGCGCCACCGTGTAGTCGTCGAAGCGGACTCCGTTGTGCACGGTCCACAGGGCGAGCACCGCGACTGCCGAAGCGAAGAGCGCGAGGGCGCCGACGACGCGCTGACGCCACGGCATCGCGAGCACCAGCGGGACGAGCGCGAGGACCACCAGCGCCTGGTTTCCCGGCCGCACGAGGCAGAGGAGCCCGACGCCCAGACCGACGAGCGCGAAGCCGACCGTCGTCGGGCGCAGGACTACGCGCACGGTGAGATACGACCAGCCGGCGAAAGCAGCGGCGAAAACCGCGTCCGAGGCGAGCTCGTGGAAGAGGATCCCGTAGCTCGGGTACAGGAGGAGGACGAACGTAGCGAGGAGCGCGGCGCCGCCGCCGAATCGACGTGCGGCGAGGAACCACGCGAGCACGGACCCCGCGTAGAGGAGCGACACCCCGGCCTCGGCCAGCCTGCCGCCGAACGGATCGAGCAGCACGCCCACGACGAGCGGTGCGAGCGGGGTGCGACCGAGGACGTATCCGAGGTCGACGGGATGCCGCTGGAAGAGCTCCACGTAGGCGCCGGCATAGGTGCCGAAGTCGCGACCCGGGACCAGCGGAATGACGAGTGCCTGCAGCCACCACACCGCGAGAGCTGCGGCCAGGACCACGAATGGTGCGGCTCGACTCTCTGCCGAGGCAGCGGCGCGGCCGAAGAGCAGCTCTACACGGCGCTGCCGAGGCACGGCAGGGGAGCGTACCCGAGGCCACTCCGAGCATCGGCGGCGGGGACGAGTAGCCTCCGGCATCGTGCCCGGCGTGCGCAGACGTCTCACCCGAGGGCTCGAGCGCACGGAAGACATCGCCCGGCGGCGACTGGGCCTCGTCCTCCTCTTCGTCATCGCCGTGCTCGTGTACGCGATCCAGGCGATCGCGTTCCCGCTGACGACCGGACGCGACCTCGACGAGTACCTCTACGCCTACGTCCAACTCTTCGACCACGACGTCCTCCTGCCGTGGTCGATGCTCTTCCGAACTCCGGTCACGCCGCTCTACGCGGGGCTGTCGCTCGACCTCTTCGGCGGACACCTCGCCGAGCCGGCGATGGCAGCGCTGTACGGCGGCTCGATCGTCTGCTGGGCCGCCGCAGCCCGGTATTTCGGAATCCGCGCGGCGCTCGCGGTCGCCGTCTTCCTCCTCGCCTACCAGGGGTACGCGCTCATGTTCCACGAGCTCTCGAGCGAGCCGGTGTTCGCAGCAGCCTTCGCCGGGTGGGCGCTCCTCGTGGTCCGAGCGACATTTGCTCCAACCGCAGCCCGCTTCGCGCTCGTCGGGCTGGGCGTGGCCGTGCTCGCCCTCATCCGTCCGGGGAACGCGGTGCTACTCGTGTTCGCGCTCGTCCCCCTGCTCGTGGCGGGCGTCCCGCGCGTGCGGCTCGCGAGAACGGGCGCCTTCGTCCTCGCCGCCGTGATTCCCCTCCTGGCGTGGTCCGTGCACAACGGCGTTCGCTTCGACTACTGGGGGCTCGCACGCGGTGGGAACGCGATCGTCCCGTTCTACCGCGCGTTCATCACGGACCACATCATCTCGCCCGAGAACGGCGAGGACTCGCGAAGACTGGCTGCGGCCATGCAGCGCCACCTCGTGACACGAGAGCCGTACCGCTCCTATGGCGTCACGCTCGACCAGCTCTTCCGAGACGGCAGCTTCCGCGTGCACGAGGACCTGTACCTGCTCTCGGACCAGGTCTTCGGCTGGGACTCGGATTACGACGTGTTGCGCGGTGCAGGGGTCGAGGGCGTCCGTGCGCACCCAAGGATCTACGCCAACGGCGTCGCGCGCACGGTCTGGGACGAGCTCGCGAAGGCGCAGTTTCGCGTGGTCTCCTCGGGCAGCACGGGTGCGAGCACGCCGTCGACGCCGGCAACCGTCGTGATCCGCGGCAAGAGGCTTCCAGCGCCGACCGAGGGCGAGCCCATTCCGGCAGGCCAGGTCGTCTGGATCTCGCGGCCCGATCAGAGCATCCGCCAGGTGTGGACGTCGCCGACGGAGTGGCACTTCGAGTTCGCCCACCCGCGGGATCGCGCGCGCTTCGTAGAGATCCGCAGAGAGACGCTCGACCTCTTCGCCGCGCTGCCGGACCGGGACGGCAACGCGCGGCTCGGGCTTCGGCTCAACCAGCTGTCCCGCTGGTTCCCGAGGCCCTGGATGTGGATCCTCCTCGGCGTGGTCGCGATCGCAGTGCGCCGTCCACGCGGCTGGCCGATCCTCGGTACGTTGTCCCTCGCCGCCCTCGGGGTGGTCCTGTTGAACGCGCTCGGCCTCTTCGCCGACCTCCACTTCCTGCTGCCGGTCGCGCCCGCGTTCGTGCTCCTGGGGCTGGGAGGACTACTTGGGGCGCAGAGCCGGAGCCCTGGCTCGATCAGCTAAGCAGGGCGTCGGGCAAGCCGTCTCAGCGTCCGGCGAACCGTCGGCCACAAGCGAGCCTCCAGCGCCGCGATGCGCGACTCGAGCTCGCGGATCTGTCGATCCAACCTCACGAGGTCGACCTCGCCGACGGCAGCGCACTCGACGGCATACGAGCTGTCGTCCACGATGCTCGGCACCGGAAACGACGAGACGCCGGCGGCGAGCACATGGCGGGCGCGCGTGTCGACCACATAGGTGCCGTCCGCGAGGCCGGCGTCGATGCGCGCTTGGTCGACCGTGCCCGCGGAGTAATCGAAGACCTCGACCGGATACCACGCTCGTAGCGGGATGCGTCTCCCGCCGAGCGTCGAGTCGTGGGCGTCGATGCTCATCTTCGAACCAGCGCGGAAGATCGGACGAAGCAGCTTCTCGAGGGAGGCGCCGCCGGCGCCGTCGGGACCCAGCAGCGAGGTGCGCACCGTCCGCGAGGCGAACGGCGACCCGCCCGAGCCGGAGGGCTCGTTCGTGCCCACGAACTGCCTCACGAGGCCCTGAACGACGCCGTAGCGCGGGGGGATGATGGCGAGAACGTCCTGCAAGCTCTCCCCGCGCGGCCACCACAGCTCTTCGAGCGTGGTGGGTATCACCCAGTCCGCGCCGCGCTCGTCCACTGCGATTCGCGCCAGGTCGGTCTGGGACGGGGAGCCCTCGACCTGCTTGACGAAGCCGTCCTGCGCGTATTGCTCGAGCGCGGCCGATCGCGAGAGCGACGTCCCCCCGAGAACGACGGCGTCGATCCCGGCAGCGCGGTGGAAGCGAAGGAAGTCGTCGAGGTGGTCCTCGCTCGCACCGGCCGAGACGAGCAGAGCGATGTTCATGGCGCTCGAGCCTAACCGAGCCTTCCGCGTCCACCCGGCGGAGTCGTATCGCCGGCCTTACTCGTCTTCGAGCGCGGCCAGCCGCACCGTGATGCGGTCGAGGTGCCGCCGCAGCCGAACGATGTCCGCGTCGCGCACGGCGACGCCGTCCGAGAGGTAGCTCGCGTCGTACGCGACGTCCGGCTGAGCGCGCTCCTCGGCGCGAGGCGCGGAAAGCGCCGAGTGCAGCCGAAGGTCCTCCTGAAGAGACCCGTTCGCGAGTCCCCGCCGGAGCTCCTCGTCGTCCACGACGAGCGCCGCGTAGCGCTCCGCGCTACGTCCCTGCTCGGAAGCGAGGAGCGCCGCCACGTACTGGCCGAGCTGACTGTCTCCGCGGGCCCGTCGCACTCCCTTGTTCTCCCACTGCCGGAGCGACCGGAACGGAAAGTGGAGGACGTCCGCCGGATGCCAGTGATGAAGTGCGCGCAGAGAGGGGCCGAAAGCCGTGTGCGCGCCATGTCCCACAGTTATCTGAGGATCCGAGCGGTGAGCGGCCTTGAGATGAGGTCGATACGGACTCGTGGGATCGTTGATCGCGACGGCCGGGGAGACACGGCTCGTCATGCGGTCGGCGAAACGCGCATCGTCATCCGGCCGGGGAACGAAGTGCCGGCTGAGCGCGAAGACGACGCCGTGCGTCTCGGGTATCGCCGCGAAGACCTCCTTGAGCGTGCCCTGCCGCGGCATCCAGAACTCGTCGGCGTCGGTGTTGATCACCCAATCCGCGCCGTGCTCGGTCGCGGCAAGGCGCGCCATGCGCGTGCGCCACAGGCCGTCGTGCATCTCGCCCTCCACCTCCAGCCGCCGCAGATGGCCGTCCCGCTCGTAGCGCTCGAGGATCTCCGTCGTTCCGTCGGTCGACTGATGGTCGGACGCGATCACGAAGTCGACACCGGCGTTCAGGTGGTAGGCGATCTGGTCCTCGACGATGTCGACCTCGTCGCGGACGACGAGGGTCTGCACGAGCTTCATCGCGCGCGAACCCTATGTCCGCGGAGTCGACGGTCCTCGAGCCGGCGGACGCGGCTGTCGAGCCCGTCGAGCCAGCGCTGCCGGCGCACGGCCTCCGCGTCGGTGAAGGCCAGTGCGAGGCGCTCGTCCACACTCGGCGAGCCTTTGAAAGCGAACTCCTCCCCGCGCCCGAGTGCCCGCAGGACGTCTCGCAGGCGCGTGTCGACAGCGAGGCTGCGCTCCTCGAGACCCCTCCGCACGGCCGCCTCGTCGAGCGCGAGCCGCTCCCACATCGCCTCGGCGCGATCGGCGCTTGCGGTTTGCTGCGCCCTGGCCAGGTCTGCTCGCAGATTCGATTGCCAGCCGGTCCAGGTCTTCTCGTATTTGCGTGCGCACTGCTCGAGCGAGCGGAGCGGGAAATGGAGAATCTCGGCGGGGCGCCACGCCTCCAACGGCTCGCCGGGCGTGCCGAACACCTGATGGCCCCCGCCTTTCGCGAGCACCACGTCGGCGGTCCCGCGAAACGCGACCTTTGCGACAGGACGGTAGGGCGTCGCGGGATCGTTGATCGGTGCGTCCGACGCCAGGCTGTACACCATGCGCTCGGCGAAGGACGAATCCGCGCCCCGGACGGGCACGAAGTTCCGCTGTAGCGCGAACACGCTCCCGTACTTCGCCGGGACGCGCGCGAACGACTCCACGAGATTCTCGCCGTGCGGCCACCAGAACTCGTCGGCGTCGCCGAGGAGCACCCAATCCGCCCCGTACTGCGTGAAGGCAAGCCGCGCCAACCGCGTCTGCCACTCCCCCTGCGGCACGAACTGCGCCTCCTCGCGAAACACTTCCACAGCCCCGCCGCGCCGGTAGGAATCGAGGATCTCGGGCGTCCTGTCCTCGGAGCGATGATCGATGACGAGGACGAGCGCCACACCGGCCGCGAGGTGGAAGTCCAGGTTGGCCTGGAGGATCTCCTCCTCGTCGCGGACGACGAGTGTCAGGACGATCTTCACGATGCGCCCCCCGGCCCGACCGTCTCCACGATCGCGTCTACGACGCGGTCGGCAGCACGGCCGTCGACCTCGCCCAGGACCTCCCGGGCCACACGCCGACGCTCGCTTGCGAGCTCGCCGGGGTCGGCCAGCGAGCGCTCGATCCCGGCGACGACCGCGGCGAAGTCGTCTGCGCGGACAAAGGCGTTCGACTCGATCAGCTCCTCGTAGTGCTTGCCGGTCACGTTCAATGCAGCGTGACGTTCGCCGGCCGGCGCGCCCTCGTCGTACAGGACGCATACCGCCGGTCGGTCGTTCGCGAGCGCGTCGAGGAGGATCGTGCCCGCATTGCAGACGACGCAGTCGACGTGCTGCAGAAGCGTCGCGAGCAGCTCGAGGTCGGTATACGACGGCTCCTGTACGGCCACGTCGTCGGCCGCGAGCGCCGCGGCGAAGCGCTCGCGCCACTCGCGATCGCGGGGATGCGGGCGGAAGAGGAGCTGTGGGCGCTCTTCGGGCGTGAGTGATCCGGACCACGCGACCAGACGCTCGACGAACACGCCCTCGTACGGTGCGTTCGTGGGCGTGTTCCCGGCGACGAGGACGACGCGACGCGACGGGTCGAGGCCGAGCCCCGCGACAACGGCTTCGTAAGCCGCGCGAGGTCGAGGCCGAGCGAAGATGTCGCTCTGCGGCCAGCCGGTCACGACCACACGCTCCGCGGCGATCCCGTGATGCTGGACGAGATCGTCCCGCATCACCGCGTTCTGCACGACGTAGCGATGGACGTGCGGAGAGACGATGCCCTTGCCGACCGTGTGATCCCAGCTCGCGACGTAGCCGACGACCGGGAGCCCGAGCCGGCGCGCCGCGTTCAGGTACGGCACCCCCTGCAGGCTCTGCACGTTCGCGACGACGAGCCCGGAGCAGTCCTCGCGCATGCGCGCGACGAGGGTCTTCGACGCGTAGCGACGGGGCGAGAAGAGCCAACGGCGCACGAGGTGGTCGAGGGACTCGGAGTCGGGCAGGCGGCCCGTCCGGGACGAGTCCAGGAAGACGTTCGGATGCCCCGGGCGCATCCGCTCGCGGTTGAAGCCATGCCGGAGGCTGTGCCGGACCGAGAGCGGGTAGTAGCCGACGCTGCGATCGAGCGCGTGGTCAATTCGTCGGGCGACGCGCTCGACGACGCCGACCCGTTCCGGGAACAGATTCGCCCCGGGCTCCCACGACACACCGCCGAGGCGCGCGGCCCACTCCCTGGCCTCCGCCTCGGGCAGCGCGAGCACGACGTGCACACGGTCCGCCAGCCGCGCGGCCAGCTGCGCGACGATGCCGCAGTCGACGAATACCCGCGTCGGGAACGGATCCGGAAGGACGAGCCAGACCCGCTTCGCGGACGTGCTCACTGCCCCAGCATCCACTCGTAGCGCGTCCCGGCCAGGGCGCTGCGAACCTCGTCGATGTTCTCGACGACGTCGAGCTTCGAGCCCTCATGGACGGGAACGAACGGTGAGCGGAGCTCCGCGCTCGGCTCGACTCCGAGGAAGTCGAGGATCCGCGAGAGCGTCTCGTCGTGCCTTGCGACGAGCTCCTCGTACGCGACCTCCAGCCTCGGGATTCGATAGCGCTCGAGCCACACTCGTGCGCGCGAGACGTCCCATTCCATGTATCCCAGCCGGTCGCGCAATCCGGCGGCGTCGAGCCGGATCCGAGCGTCCGGAGCCGGAGCGCCCGGCTCGCGGTGGAAGACGCCACTCGCACGTCCTGCCTCGTACGAGACCACCGCCTCGAGGAGGTTTGCGCGGACGAGATGGACGACCCGGACGCGCCGGAGCGAGAAGAGGGGAAGGAGCCCGACGTTCGCGCGAGCCTGCCCGTAGATCAGCTTGAACCCGACGGCATCGATCCCGGGGCGTTCGCGGAAGACACGTCTGAGATACGTCGCGCGCTGCAACGGGACGAGCCGCCGCGCGAGCCGAGGGACGCCGGCGAGGTAGCTCGCGAAGTCGGGCACGTCGGCGGGTTGAGGCTGTACACCCTCCCCGCCGAGGAAGAGCTCGTCGTAGGCGGCGATCCGCGGATGGCTGTCGAGCGTGCTCATGAGCCACGTGGACCCGCTCCTCGGAAACGTGAGGACGACGAAGTCGGCGCGCGACCCGCTCACGTCTCGAGCCAGGGCGCGATGCGCTCGGCGAGCGAAGCGCCGTCGAGCCCGTGTGCCCGCAGAGCCTCGGCGGGCGTCCCGCACGCCGGCCAGCCCTCGACGCCGAACACGACCACCTCGCGCTCCTGCTCACGGCGCAAGGCGTCACCGAGGCCTCCCACCGGCGCGTGGTCCTCGACGACGTAGAGGCGCTCGCCGCGAAGGCCCTGGAGCCAGTCGGGTTCGAACCGGTTGAGCCAGGGCAGGTCCACGACCTCGAGACCGATCCCGCGCTCGGCGAGGAGCTCGGAAGCCGTGAGCGCCTCGTGCAGCATCACGGGACCGTAGGCGAGGAGGACGGCGTCCGCTCCCGCTCGTA
Source organism: Actinomycetota bacterium (assembly GCA_046731795.1). Lineage (GTDB taxonomy): Bacteria > Actinomycetota > Thermoleophilia > Gaiellales > Gaiellaceae > GMQP-bins7. The sequence goes on from JBKPLV010000050.1 coordinate 10,157, forward strand.
CCACGCGGCCACGACCGACTTCGAGTTCGCCCGCGAGCTCGATCCGCCGAGGCGAAGGGCCGATGGCGAGCCGGATCGCGACGTTTCCCTCCGCCTCGTCCACCGCCCAGCGCAGCAGAGCGCGTGCCTCGTCCGAGTTGGCCGGCTGCACGACGGTCAGGTCGGGAAGCGCTCCGAGAAGCGAGATGTCGCGGATCGACTGGTGCGACTTTCCCGGACCGGCCGGGATGAGCCCCGCGTAGTGGAGCGCATACACGACCTTCGAGCGCTCGCTCGCCTGGTTGTAGATCTGCTCGTTCGCGCGCGCCGCGATGAACGACGCGAAGGAGTTCGCGACCGGGAGCAGGCCGTGGCGCGCGAGACCGGCGGCGGTCGAGACCATGTCCTGCTCGGCGATCCCGCACTCGACGAAGCGGTCGGGATACGCGAGCTCGAAGGCGCGGATGCGGCAGTCCGACGCGAGGTCGGCGTCGAGGACGACGAGGTCGTCCCGCTCGCCGCCGAGCCGGACGAGCTCGTCGCCGTATGCGTCGACGACGTATTCGTCGGTTACCTTCGGGCGGCGGGCTCCCGCGCCCGACTCCGGCTCCCCCTCGAGTGTCTCCTTCGGCTCGACCTCGGTTGCGACCCGCTCGAGCCCCAGACGATCGAGCCCCAGCGCGGCGAGCTGCTGCCCGATTCGTTCGGCGATCTCGCCGAACGCGCGCTCGAAGGCGTCGTCGTCGGGCGCGCCGGCATGCCAGCGATACGTCCCGCCGCCCTCGCGCAGCGCGGTCGGATGCTCCATGAACGAGACCCCCTTGCCCTTGATCGTCCGAGCCACGAGCACCTGAGGGCGGTCTCGGACCTCGCGGAAGGCGGCGAACGCGCTCCGAAGCTCGGCGAACGAGTGGCCGTCACAGCTCGCGACGTACCACCCGAACGCGCGGAAGCGCTCCTCCAGCTCGCCGAGGGAGACGATCTCCTCGGTCGGCTTGTCCGACTGCAGCTCGTTGCGGTCGACGACGACGGTCAGTCCGGAGAGCTCTTCGTGCGCGGCGGCCTGCAACCCCTCGTAGTTCTGGCCTTCCTGCAGCTCGCCGTCGCCGACCATCACGACGACGCGACCGCCGCGGCCGAGATGCCGCTTGGCCCAGGCGATCCCGCGGCCCTTCGAGATCCCCATGCCGAGTGAGCCCGAGTTCGCCTCGATGCCGGGCACCCCGACGTCCGGGTGGCCGTCGAGCCCGCCGAGCTTGCGCAGCCGCAGCAGGCGCTCCGCGGGAATCACTCCGAGCGCGAAGAGGGCGGAGTAGAGGCCGGGGACGTCGTGTCCCTTCGAGGAGAAGTAGACGTCGCGGTCGGGCGAGTCCCACCCGACGTCTGCCGGGTTCAGCTCCTCGAACAGGAGGAACGTCACGACGTCCATGGCGCTGAACGTCGAGCCCAGATGGCCCGAGCCCGCCCGCTTCACGGCGACGAGCGCGTTCAGACGGCAGACGTCTGCGAGCAGCACGAGCCGGTCGTCCGCGGGGAGCTCGGCCGCGCGGATCCGATCGAGCTCGCTTGCAGGGACGAGGCGCAGGTCGGCCATTGCGGCCGACAGCCTACGTCCCGTTTCGGGCCGGCAACCCTGCGAGTTGACCCGTGCGCCGGCGAATCAGTGGCCGAGGGAAGCTTCGAGGCGCAGCCATGGCAAGGCGGCCGTCGGAAACATGCCCGTTCGGCTTCTAGCGCGGGCGGTGCGGCGTCACGACGTCCGAGAGATCGTCGTCGCGAAGCTCGTCGGTCTTCTCGCACAGGAACAGCGCCTCGCTCGATCCCGGTCGGTAGTCAGTGAAGCGCGTGACCTTGCGCCACCCCGTCCACGCGAGCTCCAGCCGGACCGCCTGCACCGTGGGGACGCCCTTCGCCTTTCCGTTCGGGGGCCAGCGGAGGCGCACGAGCGCGTCGGGTCGAGGGTCGACGGTCGTCTCGAACAGCATCGTCCCGCCCGGCTTTGTGACCCGGTTGAGCATCCCGAGCAGCGTGAGGTGGTGGATCGAGTGGTAGAGCACGCCGAGGAAGAACACGAGGTCGAAGGGCTCGAGCTCGAGGAGCTCGTCCGCGCGGCCCAGGTCACCGAACACGAAGCGATGCGGGCTCTCGAGCGAGCCGACCCACTTCGCGTGCAGGTGCGTATCCGAGGCGAAGTCCGAGAAGACGAGCTCCGAGGGACGCAGCTCCCGGTCGATCCAGCGCGCGTGTACGCCGTACTTGGGACCGACCTCGAGCACGCGCGCGCCACGAAAGCGCTCATTGTCCAGGACGCGCCCCAGCGCTTCGGGGAGCAACGTGAGATCGGGCAGCTCGTCGGACGCGGTAGTGGGGCGGTCGTCCCCGATCGGCCGCGCGTCCTCCACGTACTCGGTCAGCTCGTCCAGGCGCGGGAGGCTCTCGGGGTTGGGCTCGTAGACCTGCAGCCCCATTCGCACGGCTGCCGACCAGGCTGCCCGCCTCAGCAACCCGCGCATGTCACGCCTTCGGCCATGGATGCGCCTGGAGCGCGTCCTCGCTCACCTCGACGCCCCAGCCGGGTGCTGTCGGAACGCGCAGCGCGCCTGACGACAGCTCCGGCAGCGTGGTCACGAGCTCGTCACGCCAGGGGACGTCGTCGACGTCGTACTCGAGGATGCGCGCGTTCGGGATCACCGCGCACCACTGCGCGGAGATGAAGGTCGCGAGATGGCTGTAGTAGTTGTGCGGCGCGCAGTTGACCTCGAAGGTCTCCGCGAGGTCGGCGATCTTCTTCGCCTGGTGGAAGCCGTTCCAGATGACGTCGACGGAGGCGACGTCCATCCCTCCCGCTTCGAAGTACGGCCGGAAGTTCCGGCTCGAGTAGAGATTCTCGCCCGAGCAGACCGGCATCGGCGCGACGTGGCGCACGTGCGCGAGCGCACCCGCATCGAAGAGGTCGACCTCGAGCCAGAGCAGGTCGAACGGCTCGAGCGCCTTCGCCACGCGGACGCAGCCCTCGGGCTCGAGGTTGAAGTTGAGGTCGACGATCGGCCGAGCTCGGCCGCCGGTACCGGCGCCGAACGCTTCGAGCAGGCGCACTAGTGCGTCGGCGATCTCCTCGGCGCGGAGCGTGCCGCCGCCCTCGTTGAATCCCGGCATGAGGACCTTCGGCTCCTCGCCCGGAACGACGACGTTCGTCTTGAAGGCGCCGTAGCCCTGCTCGACGACCTCGCGGCCCAGCGCTGCCACGTCGTCGTAGGAGGCGAGTTTCGGGGTCCCGGTCACGTCGTACGCTCGCGCGCGAGTCGTGCCGCAGTGCGACCAGTACATTGGGATCGTCTCGCGCGTCGGCCCGCCGAAGAGCTCGTACACAGGGACGCCGAGCGCCTTTGCCTTGAGGTCGAGCAGCGCGTTCTCGATGCCCGCGAGCGCCTTCGCGATGACCGATCCCGGGCTCTGACGGGTGGCGCGATAGAGATCCCAGTAGATCGCCTCGACGGGTCGCGGGTCGCGGCCCACGACGAGCGGCGCGAGATCCTCCACGATGCCGGCGAGACCGCGCGGCGAGCCGTGGGAGTCGGTGATCTCCGCCCAGCCGACGAGGCCGTCGTCCGTCGTCGCCTTGAGAAAGATCCACGGGCGCCAGCCGGCGTCGCAGAACAGCGTGTCGAGCGCGGCGATCTTCACGTCGCCGGAGGATACGGAGCGCGGTCGATCGCAGGCAGCGTCGCCTGCCCGCTCTCGACCAGCCGCTCTGCGCGGTCCCAGTCGTCCTCGTCGTCGACGTTGAAGCCCTCGAGGCCCTGCGTCAGGAAGGGCGCCAGGACCTTTCCCTCGCGTGTGCCCGTCTCCGTCACCACCCGCGTCCACGCGATCTCCAGCGCCGAGTTCTGCACGTAGACCGCCGGCAGCGCCTGGTACTGGCCCGCATGCCAGGCGATGTCCAGGGCCGACTGGTCCAGAA
>JBKPLV010000051.1:0-5835 GCA_046731795.1 Actinomycetota bacterium
TCGATCGCGAGCGTCCGCGTGCTCGGGGCGAACTTCACGGGCAGCGGCAACGTGCTCCTCGGAGGTCTGCGCTACGCGATCGACCAGGGCTTCGACGTCGTCAACATGAGCCTGTCGACGACGAAGAAGCCGTTCGCGAGCATCCTCCACGAGCTCGCCGACAGCGCGTACTTCAAGCGAACCCTCCTCGTCGCCTCGGCCCACAACATGCCTGTCGAGAGCTACCCGTGGCGCTTCTCCTCCGTCATCTCGGTCGGCAGCCACGAGGAGGACGACCCGCTCGCATTCTTCTACAACCCGAGCCCGCCGGTCGAGTTCTTCGGGCGCGGCGTGAACGTCGAGGTGCCGTGGCTCGGCGGCCGCACGCTCTCCGTCTCCGGGAACAGCTTCGCGACCCCGCACATGAGCTCCATCTGCGCGCTCGTCCTCTCGAAGCACCCGGAGCTGACGCCGTTCCAGCTCAAGAGCGTCCTCTATCTCACCGCGAACAACGTCGGAGGTGGCACATGACCGACCAGTCGGACCTGCGCGCGGCAGTCGCCGCCGGCGTCGTCGGCTCGGAGGAGTCGTTCCGCGCACTGCTCGGCGCGATCGTCGAGGTCGCACGCTCGATCTTCGGCGCGAAGGCATCGTCGATCCTCCTCCTCGACGCGGAGACCGAGGAGCTCGTCTTCGAAGCCGTCGTGGGCGAGGGCGAGGACACGCTTCTCGGCACCCGCTTCCCGGCCGGAACCGGCATTGCCGGCTGGGTGCTCGCGACCCGCACGCCGCTCGTCATCGAAGACGTCCACAACGATCCACGCTGGTCACGTGACGTCGCCGAGGGCACCGGCTACGTGCCCAAGGGCCTGATGGCCGCGCCGCTCCTGCACGAGGAGGGCGCGCTCGGCGTCCTCTCCGTGCTCGACCGCCCGGAACAGACGCTGTTCAGCCTGCAGGAGATGGAGCTCCTCGGCCTGTTCGCCAACCAGGCCGCCATCGCGGTCGATCTCCTGCTCAAGGCGCGCGCAGCGGAGCGCATTCTCGACGGCGCAGGCGGCGAGCTCGACGTGGTCGCGCGCCTCGCGACCGCAGTCGACGCACTCGAGGACGAGCAGCGCGAGGCGGGTCTCCGGCTCCTGAACCACCTCGCGAAGACGCTCGGGCGCTAGAACGTCGACCCAAGCGAGAGGCCCGGGAGTCCCGGGCCTCTCAAGCTTCCCCCCGCGCGAGCGGCGCTACTCGGCGGTCGGCCCCTTGATGTTCTTGACGGCCTTGGCGTTCTCGGCCAGTGGTCCCTCGGCGAACGGGCCATGGGCCTCGAAGTCGGAGTCGTCGTCGGTCGCCTCGGCGGTGGGACCCTCGGCAAACGGGCCCTCGGCCGTCGGACCCTTGACGTTCTCGGCAAACGGGCCGTGGGCCTCGACCTCGTCCTCTGCGCGGATCTCGTCGGACATTTAGTGCTCCTCCTGTTCGGGCGCTGAACGCGCGGTTCCGATCTACAAGACACTCAACCTCCGCGAAATCTTCCCTCGTCGGCTTCCATTCCACAAGGTGCGATGAGATGCTCCGCGAGGTGGCAGGCGTCGGGCGGCGTTTTCGGGATTCTCTGAGCGCGTTTGCGTCCGTGTGGCGCAACGCGAACCTGCGCTGGCTCGAGCTCGCGTGGACGGCGTCGATCGTGGGACAGTACGCGTTCCTCGTCGCGGTCTCCGTCTACGCGTACGCGGTCGGGGGCGAGAAGGCCGTCGGACTCGTCTTCCTCGCGCGGTTGATTCCGGCCGCGCTGGTCGCGCCGTTCGCAGGGATGCTCGGAGACCGGTATCCGCGCGAGCGCGTCCTTCTCGCAACCAACGTCACGCGCGTCGTCCTCGTCGGAGCAGCGGCAGTCGGAGTCTTCGCCGACGCGGATGCGCTCGTCGTCTACGTCCTCTCGATCGCCGCGACGATCGCAACGACACCGTTCCGGTCGTCGCAGGCGGCCCTGACGCCCACGCTCGCATCGACGCCGGAGGAGCTCACCGCGGCAAACGCCGTCGCGAGCGGAATCGAGAGCGTCGCCGTCTTCGCCGGTCCAGCGTTGGCAGGGGTTCTCCTCGCCGTCGCGAGCACCGGCGTCGTCTTCACCATCACCGCGCTTCTCGTCGTGACGTCGGCGCTCTTCCTGATCCTCATCCAGATCGACCATGCGGAGCGCCCGCCGCGCCGGCTGGACGCATCGACGATCGCCGCCGAGCGCCTCGCGGGGTTCACGACACTGGGTCGGCACCCGTCCCTGCGCGTGATGATGGCGCTTCTCACCGCCCAGACGATGGTCTTCGGCGCAGTCCAGGTGTTCATCGTCGTGATCGCCCTGCAGCTGCTCGATCTCGGGGACGGCGGAGTCGGATACCTCAACGCCGCCGTGGGCGTCGGTGCGTTCCTGGGTGCCGTCGGCGCCCTCTCCCTCACGGGTGCGAAGCGGCTCAGTCCGGCCTTCCTCGCCGGCATCGTCCTCATCGGCCTTCCACTCGTCGCGATCGGAATCTCTCAGAACGTCGTCGTCGCGGTCGTGGCGCTCGCGCTGATGGGCATCGGCAGCTCGCTCGTGGACGTCGCCGGTCTGACGCTCGTGCAGCGAGCGGTGCCAGATGACGTCTTGGCGCGGGTCTTCGGAGTGATCCAGATGCTCTTCCTCGCGTCGATGGGCATCGGCGCGGCGCTCGTTCCAGCGCTGATCTCGTGGCTCGGCGTCGAGACGGCGCTCATCGCGGCCGGCATCTTCCTCCCTGCGCTCGTCGCGATCCTCGGCGCCACGGTGGCGAAGATCGACGCCTCCGCCACGCCGCCCGAAGCAAGCGAGCTCAGGATCCTCGCGTCGGTGCCGATATTCGCGCCGCTCCCGGGCGGTTCGCTCGAGCACCTGGCAGCCCGTCTCGTCCCGCTCCGGGTGGAAGCCGGCAGCGTGGTCGTGCGGGAAGGGGACGCAGGCGACCGCTTCTACATCGTCGCCGACGGAGCGCTCGACGTGACGCAGGACGGAGCACGAATCGCGGAGCTCACGCCCGGCGAGTATTTCGGCGAGATCGCGCTCCTGCGCGACGTCTCACGCACGGCGACAGTCACCGCGCGAAGCGACACCGTCCTCTACGCGCTCGATCGCGAGGACTTCCTCGCGGCCGTCACCGGGCACCCGCAGAGCGCAGAAGCGGCGGAGACGGTGATGAGCGCGCGTCTCGCCGGGCCCGCCTCGACGGGCTACCGCTCGGCGGCGACATGACGGCCGGCTCTGACGTCGATGCCGTCCTCGACGAGTTTCACGCGGCGGCGGCAGCTGCCGACGAGGAGCGCTACTTCGCAGTCCTGAGCCCGTCGTTCGTCTTCCTGGGCACGGCCCCGGGTGAGCGGTGGGAGGGCTCGGCGTGGCGCGACTTCGTGCATTCGTACTTCTCGAAGGGGAAGGGCTGGGAGTACGCGCCCTCCCAGCGATCGGTGGTCGTATCGCCGGACGGCCTGGCGGCGTGGTTCGACGAGAGCCTCGAGAACTCGTCCTACGGAACGTGTCGCGGGACCGGGGTCCTCCGACGCGAGGGCGACACGTGGCGGCTCACGCAGTACAACCTGTGCATCCCGGTTCCCGACGAGCTCGTGCCCGAGCTCCGCGCGAGGATCGCCGAGGTGCGCCCGGCATCTTGAACCTGCGCCCCGCCCGGCCGGGACCGGAGTCAGGTGACGTCGCGGCGGCGCAGGACCCACCCGGACATGCTCACGAGGCCGACGATTGGTGCGGCACCCAGTGGGCTGGCTCGTGAAGCCCGTCACCTTTCCGAAGCGGAGAGGCGTGGCCAAGCCATGCGCCCGGCATGATTCGAACATGCGACCTCTGCCTCCGCAGGGCAGCGCTCTATCCCCTGAGCTACGGGCGCGGGGAGGCGAAGTCTAGCTGTGTCGCCGAGCGCTCTCCGATCGTGAGCTCGGCGTCGCGCGGCACTTCGACGCGGACGTAGGCGAGCGCGACCACGACGTCGCCGTCCCGTGCGGTGCTCGTGATCCGGCCGATTGCCTTTCCCTCGTAGGTCAGCTCCGAGTCGTCGTCCGGAAGCTCCGCTCCGCCGAGCTCGAGGAGGCGCAGCGTCCGGTTCACGCGGCCGCGGTAGTGCTGGCGCGCAATCGGCTCCTGGCCCGGATAGCAGCCCTTCTCGAAATCGATCGCGCGCTCCTCGAGTCCCGCCTCCGCCGGAAGCACGCGATCGTCGAGCTCGTGGCCGAAGCGCGGCGTCCCCGCCTTGATCCGCAGCAGCTCGAGCTCGTCGTCGCCGACGGTGGGCTCGAGCGGCTCGTCGAGCACCTCGTACGCCTCGACGCCGTAGTCGGAGGTCGGGATCCCGGCGCCCTCGCCGAGGACGACAGCGGCATGGTGCTGCTCGGGCTCGATGTCGCACTTCGCCGCGAATCGCGAGCGCACGAGCGTCGCGCGGACGCGCTCGCCGAGGCCCTCCTCCGTGAGCAGCAAGAAGTCGTCCACGCCGCGCCGGAGCACGACGAGCGGCGCGATGACCCGAGCCTTCGGCGTGAGCAGCAGCGCCTCGCACGCGTCGCCGATCCCGAGCGCCTCGACGTCGTTCGACACCATGGCCTGGAGGTACGCCGTCGCGTCCGGCCCCGTCACCGCCACGAAGTCCCGTGGCCTCCGTGCGATCCGTGCGGTCGCGATGCTCATCGCTGACTAGTGTTGCAAGCCGTGTTCCGGGGCAGAGCGGAGCGGAAGGTCATCGAAGCGGGGTACGACCCTGCCCGGCTCCCGCCCGGCCAGTATCTGACCGAGAAGTGGCCGGTCCTGCATGCCGGCTCGATCCCGAGGACCGACCTCTCGACCTGGGATTTCTTCGTGGAGGGCGAGGTGGAGAACCCGATCCGGCTCTCCTGGGACGACTTCAACGCGCTTCCCCGTACGAGCCACACGCAAGACATCCACTGCGTCACTCGCTGGAGCAAGTTCGACGTGACGTTCCAGGGCGTGCACTGGAGCGCGCTCGAGCCGCTCGTGAAACCGCTTCCGTCTGCGCACTTCGTCGTGGCGCACGCGGAGGAGGGCTACACGGCGAACGTGCCGATCTCGTTTCTCCGCGACCCGCTCTCGCTGCTCGCCACCCACGCCGGCGGCGTGCCGCTCGCACCGGAGCACGGCGGCCCGCTCCGGCTCGTCATCCCGGGCAAATACTTCTGGAAGAGCGCCAAGTGGCTCCGCGGGATCGAGCTGACCGCACACGACCGCCCCGGCTTCTGGGAGCGTTACGGCTACCACAACGACGCCGACCCCTTCGAAGAGGAGCGCTACGGCTTTTAGTTCCGGTGGGACGAAATCCCCGCGCATTTCCCCCCGATGGGGGACGAGACGGGTCCCGGATCGGACGAAAACCTGTGTACCCAATCCTCCCCAGTTCTTCCCCCTCTAGAGTGGCCGTCCCAGCGGCCACTCTTCCTTTTCGTAGGGGGAAACGATGTTTCCCCCCACGCGCCCCCCTTCCTCGCCGTCGTCACTGCCGGGCCGCAGTTGGCCTCTCGGGCGAATGAATCGCCCTCCGGCCCTCGATCGCAACGTCGGCATCAACGGCGGAGAAGGTCAGTCCAAATGGGGAGTTGACTTCGCCCGCGATCGGGTCAGACTCAGCGAGTCTTCAACGCGATTTTCAGGAGGCTCGGAATGGCGAAGCTTCTCGCAATCGTCGGCGTCGTGCTCGCATCGGTGGCAGTCGTAGGCGCGGCATTCGCAAACCACCAGTGGGGGAACTACCACTGGGCACGGGCGTCGAACCCAGTCACGCTCCAGGTCGGGAACAACGTCACCAGCGGCTGGGGCAGCTACCTCAACACGGC
>JBKPLV010000052.1:0-13429 GCA_046731795.1 Actinomycetota bacterium
CCCTGCGTCGAGCCACGGCGCGCATGTTCGGGGCCGGCGTCGAGGCACTACGCGACGCTCACAGCGGTCACGTCGGCGACTACGTCGCCTGGCTGACCGTCGGCCTCGCCGTCTTCGGCATCGCGTTCTCCGTCGCGCTGCGCTAGCTGCGCTCCATGTGCCGGTTGTTTCTAATTCCGGTCGCGCGGGAACGTGAGAGGGGCCGTGGCAGACAGGACGTCGAAGACGAGCGTCACCAGCCTCGTGCTCCACGGGCCTCCCGGGCATCCTCTCCACCCACCCCTCACCGACGCGACGATCGGCATGTTCGTGCTGGCTTCTGCGCTGGGCATCATCGGAGCCGCCGGCGGCCTCGGGGACGCGGCGGGAAAGGCGATGTGGCTCGCGCTCGCGGGCGGGCTCATCGCGGCGGTGCCGACCGCCCTCACGGGCCTCGCCGACTGGCTGACGCTCGAGTGGGGAAGCCGCCGCTGGCGGACCGCGACCGTGCACCTGCTCGTCATGGTCAGCGCAGTCGTGCTCTTCGCGATCGCCGCGTGGCTGCAGTGGTCCGGCTGGCAGGACGGGACTGTCACGACGGGAGGGCTGATCCTGACGCTCGTCGCCGCCGGCACGCTGGTCGTGGGCGGGTGGTTCGGCGGCGCCGTCGTGTTCGTCCACGGGACACGCGTCCTCGGCGAACCGGAATCGACGCCGACGCCGCGGTCGGCGCCGGCCCCTGACGTCGTGTCGCGCGAGCAGGCCACCGTCGAAGGGAGAAGAGGATGAGCTGGGTCGCGTTGATCGCATGGCTGCTGACGGCGGCGTTCGGTTTCGTGATGCTGACCATCTGGCTCTCGCGTGGCGGCATGCGGCCGCAGCCCGGGAGCGAGAGCCGGATCCGGCCGCCGCTGATCCTCGGCCATTTCCTGCTGGCCGCAACCGGATTGGTGCTCTGGATCGTCTACGTCGCGACGGACTCGGACGCGCTCGCCTGGATCGCGTTCCTGATCCTGCTCCTCGTGGCGCTCCTCGGGTGGTCGATGTTCGCTATCACCTGGCGCGCGCGCGAGCCGGTCGGCGAGGTCATCGCGCACAGCGTGACCTCCGGCAGGCCGGAGGAGCACTTTCCGAAGGTGGTGATCGGCCTGCACGGGCTCCTCGCCGTGACGACGGTCATCCTCGTCTTCTTGGCGACGATCGGGGTCGGCAGCTAGAGCCGGTTCGGAACCGCTTCAGTGAACGAGGAGCACGTCGCGATCGGAGCGCCGCGCGACGGCCTCCTCGACCGGCCGTTCGAGCAAGCGCTCGAGAAAGCCGCGCTCGCGGCAACCAACGACGATCAGGTCGGCGTCGCGGCGCTCGGCGACCTCGAGCATCCTGTCGGCAAGATCGCCCTCCTCGGAGAGCAGCTCGGCGTCGACCTCGCGACCGGCGAGCGTGCTCCGCGCCTGCTCGAGCAGTCGCCGTGCGACCTCCTCCGGGCGTGGAGAGCGCTCGAGGTCGGCCTCCGACGGTGGTACGGGCTCGGGCGCGAGCACGGGCACGGCGGTGCCGCCCACGGCCGCCGGCCCAGCCGGTGCCAGCGTCGGGGCCGGTTCCAGCACCTCCGGGACATTCGCGACGCTCGTCACGACCAGATGCCCCGAAAGCGCCTTCGCAAGGTCTGCGGCACGAACGAGCGCGCGGTCCGCTTCGGGTGATCCGTCGTAGCCGACGACGATCTCTCTCATGCTGAGGCGGTACCCGGTTCTGTGCGGTTCGCAACGTGCAGAACGGGTAAGCGCGCGAGGAGAAACGACTCTAAGGAGGTGAACGACATGGGCACGAGCGTTCGCGAAGCGATGACCCCCGTCGTCCGCACCGCCAGCCCGTCGCAGTCCCTCATGGACGCGGCTCAGATGATGAAGAGCGACGACGCAGGAGCGATACCGATCATCGATGGAGGCCGCCTGGTCGGGATCATCACCGACCGCGACATCGCCATCCGTGCGGTCGCCGAGGGCATCGATCCGAGGACGACCCCGGTCGAGAGGATCGCGTCGCACGACCTCGTCACGGTGCAGCCCGATCAGGACCTCGACGAAGCCCTGGAGCTGATGGCGCGGCACCGCGTCCGGCGCCTGCCGGTGGTCGAGGAGGGCGACGGTGAGGTGATCGGCATCCTCGCCCAGGCGGACGTCGCGATGTGGGCGGAGGAGAAGAAGTCGGGCGAGATGCTGGAGCAGATCTCACAGCCGAGCTCGACCGCGCGCGACTAGCAAGACCGACTCTCACGCGTCCTCGCCGTCGGCACCGAGCGCGCGGCGACGGGCGCGCGACAGCGCGCCGACGACGAGGTCGTACGAGTCCTCGATCATGTCGCGGACGACGTCGTCGGGCAGCGTCCCGTCGATGACCACCGTGTTCCAGTGACGCTTGTTCAGGTGGTACCCCGGCAGCACCGCGGGGTGCGCCCGACGCAGCGCCACGGCGAGGTCCGGCTCGCACTTCACGCTCACTCGGAGAGACTCCGCGGCGAGCTGGGACAGTGCGAACATCTTCCCTGCCACCTTGAAAACGGACGTGTTCGGCCCGAACGGAAACGTCTCCTCGGCAGCCCGGAACGAGAGGCAGTGCTCGCGAAGCTCGCGCGCATCCATCGCCGAATGGTGACGAAGGTGTCCGTTAAGGGGCTGAGACGGGGGATGCGGCGGTCGCGTGAATTGCCGACGCATGTGTGAATGGCCGCCACCGAAGCGGGACATGTCGCTTCGCGCGCAGTTGACGACCTCTACCGCCGGCACGGCGGAGAGGTCTATCGCTACGCGTACGCGGTCCTGGGGAACCACGCCGACGCGGAGGACGTCACGCAGACGACGTTTCTCAACGCGTACCGGGCGCTCGAGCAGGGAGTCCACCCCAGGAAGCCGTCCAACTGGCTGCTGACAATCGCGAGCAACGCGATCAAGCAGCGTTTCCGGCAGGAGCAGGCGCGCCCGCGCCAGGTCGAGCTCGACGACGAGATCGCCCGGTCGGCGGAGCCGGACGGCGAGGGGCCGACGATCGGCGAGCTGCTGACGGCGCTCTCCAAGATCCCGCCCCAGCAACGGGAGGCGATCGTCCTCCGCGAGTTCGAAGGACGCTCGTACGCCGAGATCGCGGAGATCATCGGAGTGACGACGTCGGCGCTCGAGACGCTGCTCTTCAGAGCGCGCCGATCGCTTGCCGACGAGCTCGACCACCAGCTCACCTGCACGGACGCCCAGCTCGCCGTCTCGAAGGCCGTCGACGGGCGCCTGGGCCGAAAGCAGCGGCGCCGTCTGCGCGACCACCTCGCCGAGTGCCCCGACTGCGCGCGCTTCGCCCGCCTGCAGCCCCGGCATCGGACCGCCCTTCGAGGTCTCATGCTCATTCCGATTCCGCTCTCGCTGTCGATCTTCAAGGGCCTCGGAGGGCCGGACACGGCCACCGCCGCGACGATCCCCTTCCCCGGCAGCGCGGGTGCCGGCGCCGGCACGACGACCTCGGGCGTCGGAGCGACGGGCGGTGTTGGGGCTCTCGCGGGCGGGGTGACGATCAAGGCCGCCGCGCTCGTGGCAGCCGCGACGCTTGCCGGCGGAGCCGCGGTCATCGGCGCCGTCGAGCTGAGCGCCGTGCCTGACGCGACACCCGCCGCGGAAAGAGAAGGCGTCTCGGTTCTGGAAGGCTCGCGGCGGAGCGTCGCGTCCGAGCGGCCCGCAATTCCGAGTCGAGGCGAGCGGCGTGCGCGCACACGCGTCACGTCCGGCGTGGTGGGCGGCTCAGGGCACCCTGTCCGCGGGGAGACCGAAGCCTTCGCGCCGGAAGCCGGCCCGCAGGAGAGCTCTCAGCACGAGAGCCCCCAGGATGACGCCGCCCCGGCGAGCACCGAAGCGGGGCCGCAGGAGAGCGCTCCCCAGGAAGGCCAGCCGCAGGGAGCTGCCCCCCCCGAGCGCACCCCACCCGACGGCACCTCGCCGACAGGAAGCGACCCGGAGGCGAGCCCGCCGGCGACCACGGAGCAACAGCCAACGAACCAACAGATTTCGCCGAAGACGACGTCGAAGAAGCCGAAGCACCAGAAGCAGCACCCGAGTCCTACGCAACGGCAGGCGCACGTACCGAAGCAGAAGCAACAGCCGACGCCCGCGCAGGACAAGCCGAGCCACGAGCCGAGGGCCGAGCAGCCGCAGCCGAAGGCCGAGCAGCCGCAGACGGACTCCGAGCACGGCGCGAAGCCCGAGGAGGCACCGGGCGCGAGCGTGTCGGCGGAGGCCTCGGCACCGGCGAGCGACAAGCCCCACGGCCCCAAGCCGTAACGAAGGGGCGATCGGCGGCCGCCGCCTTCACCCGCCTGTTTGCGCTCGCGGCCTAGATGGAACGCAACCAGCTCGTGCACGAGTCGAACGCACCGAGCGAGGGCGGCGCTCGGAGTGGCGTCCCGGCGCGCAGCGAGGTGCTGGTCGTGGGCGCGGGGCCGGTGGGCCTCGCGGTGGCCACGTCACTCGTAGGACACGGGCACAGCGTCACGGTCGTCGACTGTCAGTCCGCAGGTCAGAACACATTTCACCCGGCTCGCGACGGCTCCGGCGCCGCTGCGGCCCCTGCGAAACCTGGGCTCCGGCCGCTCGCGCTGGTGCGGCTGTCGGCCATCGGCCAGCGCTGAGAACTGCGCGAGGCTACGCGCGAGCCTCGAGCCCGACCGGCGAGCGGTACACCCGCTCGACGTAGTCGTCGAGCATCCGCGTCGCGGTGAAGCGCGGCGCACAAGTTCCGATCGCCGCCTTCATGAGCTCGCACCAGCTGTGCGGGACGCCGTCGTCTCCGCGCTCGTGGAACCGCGGTATCACCTCGAGCTCGAGGAGGTCGTAGAAGGCCTCCGCCTCGGCCGCGTCGTGCTCGTCGGCGTCGGCGGTCTCCTCGAGCAGGGGGAGCGCCCAGCCGTTCGAGCCGTCGAACGCCTCTGCCCACCAGCCGTCGAGGACGCTGAGCTGGAGCGCGCCGTTGAAGGTCGCCTTCATGCCGCTCGTCCCGCTCGCCTCCAGCGGCCGGCGGGGGAGGTTGATCCACACGTCGCAGCCGCCGACCAGCTCGCGCGCGACGCCGAGGTCGTAGTCCTCGAGCGCAACGAGCCTCCCGGCGAGCGCCGGCTCGTCTCGCAGCAGGGCGAAGATGGGGCGGAGCGCGCCCTTCCCCTCGTCGTCCCGGGGATGCGCCTTGCCGGCGATGAGGAGCTGGACCGCCGGCTCGCGGGTGAGAAGCCGCGCCACGCGGTTCGGGTCGTGTGCGAGCAGGTGAAGGCGCTTGTACGGCGCCAGCCTGCGGGCAAACCCGAGCGTCAGGGCACCGGCGTCGAGCGTCGTCGAGGCGCTCCTCACGAACTCGAGCTCCTCCCCGCGCTGCAGGCGGTCGAGTTCGCTCTTGCCGCGGAGGTACCCGACGAGGCGCTCACGCGCGGCACAGCGCGCGGCCCAGAGCTCGGCGTCAGGGATGTCGGCGACCGGCTCCCACGTGCCCCGGTCGGCGGCGCGCCGCTGCCAGTCCTCACCGAGGTACTCGTCGTAGAGCGCCCGGAAGGAGGGGGAGAGGAACGTCGGGAGGTGCGCGCCGTTCGTCACGTGCGTGATCGGCACCTCGTCGGGCTCGACGTCGGGGTAGAGCGGACGCCACATCTCGCGCGCCACCTCGCCGTGCAGCCGGCTGACGCCGTTCCGTGCGCGGCTCACGCGCAGGGCGAGCTGGGTCATCCCCGCGGGCTCCTCGTCGTCGCTCGGATCGGTGCGGAAGAGGCCGAGGAACGTCTCCCGGTCGGCACCGAGCCGACCGGGCAGGTCGCGGACGACCGCGAGGACCTCGTCCGCCTCGTACGTCTCGTTCCCGGCCGGGACCGGCGTGTGCGTGGTGAACACGAAGCGCTCGCGAACTCGCGCGAGGGCCTCCTCGAGCGGCGTCCCATCCGCGACGTCGTCGGCGGCGAGCTCGAGCGCCGCGAGCGCCGGGTGCCCCTCGTTCAGGTGGAAGATCGACGGCTCGATCCCGAGCGCGCGCAGCACGCGCACGCTCCCGATGCCGAGGAGCGTGTACTGCGCCAGGCGCAGCGCCCGGTCGCCCTCGTACAGCCGGGCGGTGTACCAGCGCTGGACGCGGTCGTTCTCGGGGACGTCGGCGTCGATGAGGAGCAGAGGAACGCGCCCGACGTCGACCCGCCACACCTGGAACCACGTCGGAGCGCCGAAGACCTCGACCGCAAGCTTGAGCGGCTCGCCGTCCATCGTGACCGGGGCGAGCGGCAGCGTCCACGGGTCGCTCTCGATCCAGTGCTCGAGCTGGCGGCCCGAGGCGTCAAGCCGCTGCCTGTGGTAGCCGCGGCGGTAGAGGAGGCCGAGCGCGACGAGCGGAAGCCCCTGGTCGCTCGCCTCCTTCAGCGTGTCGCCTGCGAGCACGCCGAGCCCGCCGGCGTAGAGCGGGAGCGACTCGTGGATCCCGAACTCGGCGCAGAGATAGGCCACGAGCCCGGGCACGTCCTCGCCCGAGCGAGGAGCCCGGCCGAGCTCCGCCTCGACCCGATCCGCGAGCTCGCGCGCGCGCTCCACCAGCCCTCGATCCCTCTCCGCCCGCTTCCATGCGGACGGCGGAAGGTCGGAGAGGAAGCGCACCGGATTGGCGTTCGCGAGCCGCCAGCGCTCGGAGTCGAGCTCACCGAAGACGGCGTCGCCTTCGGGGAGCCAGCTCCAGCGGTAGTTGAACGCGACCTGCGCGAGGGGCGTGAACGAGTCCGGCATCCGCGCGGCGAGCTGGGCGACCCGCTCCGCGACGTCTGCCGCTCCGGCGAGCTGGGTGAAGTCCGGTTGCCTGTCCGTCATGGGTTGCCCCAGGAGACACGGAGGCCGAGGCCTGGCCAGCGTACCTCCGCGAGCAGACCGACAGCGCGGGCAACCCGCACCACCGCTTCGAGTTCAGGCGCGGCGCCGCAGGAGCGCCAGCGAGCGAGGTGCGAGCGCCAGCGACTCGCGGAAGCGAAGCGTCCGCGGTAAGCCGTTCGGCGTCTCCGTCGCGAGCTCGACGCTCCAGAGACGGCCGAAGCGCCGGGCCGGGAGGGTGAACGCCACCTGCTCCGCGCCGGCGTTGAAGAGGACGAGGAACGAGTCGTCGGAGACGAGCTCACCCTCGGACGAGCGACCGGCGCCCTCCCCGTTCAGGAACACGCCGAGCACCTGGTTGCCGGGCCCCTCCCAGTCCGCCCGCGTCATCCGCCGGCCGTCCAGACGGAACCACCAGACGTCGGGCAGCGACGACCCGGGCGGGCGCTCTCCGGTCAGAAACCAGCTCCGGCGAAACACGGGGTGCTCCCGGCGCAGCGCGATCAGGCGCCGGGTGAGCTCGACGAGCTCGCCGTCGCCGTCCGACCAGTCGAACCACGACACGGGGTTGTCCTGGCAGTAGGCGTTGTTGTTGCCGTTCTGCGTGCGGCCGCGCTCGTCGCCGGCGAGGATCATGGGCACCCCGAGCGAGAGGAAGAGTGTCGTCAGGAAGTTCCGCTGCTGGCGGGAGCGGATCGCCAGCACCTCCGGATCGTCCGTCGGCCCCTCGACCCCGCAGTTCCAGCTGCGGTTGTCGTCCGAGCCGTCCTGGTTGTCCTCCATATTCGCTTCGTTCCGCTTCTGCTCGTAGGAGACGAGGTCGCGCAGGGTGAACCCGTCGTGGCAGGTGACGAAGTTGATGGACGCGAACGGCCTGCGGCCGTCGCGCTCGTAGAGATCCGCCGAGCCGGAGAGGCGGCGGCTGAACTCCGAGGGATGCCCGTGCCCGCGCCAGAAGTCGCGGAGCTCGTCGCGGTAGCGCCCGTTCCACTCCGTCCAGAGGACCGGGAAGTTCCCGACCTGGTACCCGCCCGGGCCGAGGTCCCACGGCTCGGCGATGAGCTTCACCTGCGAGAGCACCGGGTCCTGGTGGATCGTGTCGAAGAACGCTCCGAGCCGGTCGACCTCGTAGAACTCCCGCGCGAGCGCGGAGGCGAGGTCGAAGCGGAACCCGTCGACGTGGCAGTCGAGGACCCAGTAGCGCAGGGAGTCCATGATCAGCCGGAGGACGCTCGGGTGGACGGGATTCAGGCTGTTGCCGGTTCCCGTGAAGTCCATGTACTGCCGCGGGTCCTCGGGGACGAGGCGGTAGTACGACGCGTTGTCGATCCCCCTGAAGGAGAGCGTCGGGCCGAGGTGGTTGCCCTCGGCGGTGTGGTTGTAGACGACGTCGAGGATCACCTCGATCCCCGCCCGGTGCAGGGCCTTGACCATGCCCTTGAACTCCCGGACCTGCTCGCCGCGGCGACCGGTGGCGGCGTACTCGACGTGCGGTGCGAAGTAGCCGATCGAGCTGTAGCCCCAGTAGTTCCGGAGCCCCTTCGCGACCAGGTGGTGCTCGTCGATGAAGTGGTGGACGGGCAGGAGCTCGATGGCGCTCACGCCGAGCGAGGAGAGATACGCGATCGCCTCGTCCGACGCGAGGCCGGCGTACGTTCCGCGCAGGTGCTCCGGCAGCTCGGGATGCAGGCGCGTGAGCCCGCGGACGTGCGCCTCGTAGATGACGGTGTCGCTCCAGGGCGTGCGCAGGTGCTGGTCGTCCTCCCAGTCGAACGCGGGGTCGACCACGACGCACTTGGGAATCGCCTCCGCATCGTCCTCGAGGTCGGGCTCGAGGTCGTCGTCCGGTGACCCCTGCCAGCGGTAGGGAAAGACGTTCGCCCGCTCCCACGCAACCGTCCCGTCGATCGCCTTCGCATAGGGGTCGAGGAGGAGCTTGGCGGGGTTGAAGCGATGGCCCTCGCGCGGCGCGTACGGCCCGTGGACGCGGTAGCAGTACCGCTGGCCGGGTCCGACGCCGGGCAGGTAGCAGTGCCAGTTCAGCGCAGTGCGCTCATCGAGCTCGACGCGCGTCTCCGCGTCCGCGTCGTCGAAGAGGCACAGCTCGACCCGTTCGGCGTTCTCGGAGAAGAGGGAGAAGTTCGTTCCGTGCCCGTCCCACGTCGCCCCGAGCGGAAACGGCAACCCGGGCCAGGCCTTCATCGCATGTGACTGCGTCGCCTCACGGTCAGCGAGCGCTACGGTAGTCGGCATGGCTCGACGCGAGCCGCGGCAAGGCGACCGGCAGGCGCCGGACGGGGCCGGACGAGGGGCGCGCGCGACGGCCTCGGCACCGCTCGAGCGGGAGCGCGCGAGCATCGCGCCGTTGCTCGACGGTCGGCGACGGGTCGTCATCGAGGCCGTCTCTCCGGAGGTCGACGGCGGACGCTTCCCCGTGAAGCGGGTCGTCGGCGAGACCGTGCGCGTCGAGGCGGACGTCTTCTCGGACGGCCACGAGGTCCTTGCCGGAGTCGTTCTCCATCGCCGGAAAGGTGAGTCGGACTGGGCCGAGACGCAGCTCGCAGAGCTCGTCAACGACCGCTACACCGCTTCGTTCCCGGTCGACCGGCAGGGCTCGCACGAGTACACGCTCGCGGCCTGGATCGACGTCTACGCCACCTGGCGGCGCGGTCTCGCCCGCAAGGTCGAGGCGAAACAGGACGTCGCCGCGGACCTCGAGATCGGCGCGCAGCTCGTCGCCGCGATCGCGGAGCGAGCGAATGCCCCGGACGATGTCGCCCTGCGCTCGCTCGCCAAGGAGCTCGGAGGATCCGGCAAGGTCGCCGAGCGGGTCGAGCTCGCGCTGGCGCCGACCACGGCCGCCCTCGCCTCGCGCTACCCGGACCGCGAGCTCGCGACCGAGTACACACGCGTCCTCGAGGTCGTCGTCGACCGCGAGCGCGCCCGCTTCTCGACCTGGTACGAGCTCTTCCCGCGCTCGACGGCACCCGAACCGGGCCGGCACGGGACGTTCGCCGACGTGGAGCTGCGACTTCCGTACGTCGCGGAGCTCGGCTTCGACGTCCTCTACCTCCCCCCGATCCACCCCATCGGGCGGACGATGCGGAAGGGTGCGAACAACGCCCTGCTCGCCACGCCCGACGACGTCGGCAGCCCCTGGGCGATCGGGGCCGAGGAGGGTGGCCACACCGCCATCCATCCCGAGCTCGGCACGCTCGACGACTTCCGCCGGCTGGTGCGCGCCGCCGCCGAGCACGGCATCGAGGTCGCCCTGGACCTTGCGTTCCAGTGCTCGCCCGACCACCCGTACGTCCACGAGCACCCCGAGTGGTTCCGGAAGCGCCCGGACGGGAGCATCCAGTACGCCGAGAACCCGCCGAAGCGCTACGAGGACATCTACCCGTTCGACTTCGAGTCGGAGGCCTGGTGGGAGCTATGGCAGGAGCTCCGTCGGGTCGTCCTGCACTGGGTCGAGCAGGGCGTGTCGGTCTTCCGCGTCGACAACCCCCATACGAAGCCGTTCGCCTTCTGGGAGTGGCTGATCGCCGAGGTGCGGCGCGAGCACCCGGACGTGCTCTTCCTGTCCGAGGCGTTCACGCGCCCGAAAGTCATGGCGCGGCTCGCCAAGCTCGGGTTCACGCAGTCCTACACGTATTTCGCGTGGCGGAACACGCGGTACGAACTGACCGAGTACTTCACCCAGCTCGCCCGGAGCGAGCAGCGCGAGTACTTCCGCCCGAACGTGTGGCCGAACACGCCGGACATCCTCACCGAGCACCTGCAGTTCGGAGGCCGGCCGGCGTTCGTCTCCCGGCTCGTCCTCGCTGCAACGCTCGCGGCGAGCTACGGCATCTACGGTCCGGCCTTCGAGCTCGCCGAGAACCGCCCGCGCGAGGCCGGGAGCGAGGAGTACCTCGACTCCGAGAAGTACCAGCTCCGCCACTGGGATCTCGAGCGCCCCGACAGCCTGCGGGCGCTCGTAGCGCGCGTGAACGCGATCCGACGCGACAACCCGGCGCTCCAGAGCGACTGGAGCCTCGTGTTCCACGCGACCGAAAACGAGCATCTCCTCTGCTACAGCAAGGCCACCGACGATCTCGAGAACGTCGTGCTCTGCATCGTCAACCTCGACCCGTACCACCGGCAGTCGGGGTGGACGGAGCTCTCGCTCGCCCAGCTCGGGCTCGACGAGAGCCCCTTCCAGGTCCGTGACCTCCTCGGCGGCGGCACCTTCGTCTGGCACGGCTCTCGCAACTACGTCGAGCTCGACCCGGACGTGCTGCCCGCGCACGTGTTCGCGGTCCGCCGGCAGGTGCGAAGCGAGCGCGACTTCGACTACTTCACGTGACTCCGGTCGCCGACGACGCGCTCTGGTACAAGGACGCGGTCGTCTACCAGCTCCACGTCCGCGCCTTCCGCGACTCGAACGGGGACGGGATCGGCGACTTCCGCGGGCTCATCGAGAAGCTCGACTACCTGCAGGACCTCGGCGTCACCGCCCTCTGGCTCCTGCCCTTCTACCCCTCCCCGCTCCGAGACGACGGCTACGACATCGCCGACTTCCGCAGCATCAACACCGCGTACGGGACGATGCGCGACTTCCGCCAGTTCCTGCGCGCGGCGCACCGGCGCGGGCTGCGGGTGATCACCGAGCTCGTCGTGAACCACACCTCCGACCAGCACGCGTGGTTCCAGCGCGCCCGCGCGTCCGCGCCGGGCTCGCGCTGGCGCAACTTCTACGTCTGGAGCGACACGACCGAGCGCTACCAGGACGCGCGCATCATCTTCCAGGACTTCGAGCCGTCGAACTGGGCCTGGGACCCGGTCGCCGGCCAGTACTACTGGCACCGCTTCTACGCACACCAGCCCGACCTCAACTACGAGAGTGCGGACGTCCGCCGCCTCATCACGCGCACGCTCGACTACTGGATCGACATGGGCGTCGACGGGCTCCGCCTCGACGCCGTCCCGTACCTGTACGAGCGTGAGGGGACGATGTGCGAGAACCTCCCCGAGACGCACGCCTACCTCAAGGAGCTGCGCGCGGCGATCGACCGCCGCTCGAGCGGACGCATGCTGCTCGCGGAGGCGAACCAGTGGCCGGAGGACGCGGCCGAGTACTTCGGCCAGGGCGACGAGTGCCACATGGCCTTCCACTTCCCCGTCATGCCGCGCCTCTTCATGGCCGTGCAGATGGAGGACCGCTTCCCGATCATCGACATCCTCCAGCAGACGCCGCCGATCCCCGACACCTGCCAGTGGGCGGTGTTCCTCCGCAACCACGACGAGCTGACGCTCGAGATGGTGACCGACGAGGAGCGCGACTACATGTACCGCGTCTACGCCTACGACCGGCAGGCACGGATCAACCTCGGCATCCGACGGCGTCTCGCACCGCTCCTCGGCAACAACCGGGCCAAGATCGAGCTCATGAACGGGCTCCTGCTCTCGCTCCCGGGGACGCCGGTCCTCTATTACGGCGACGAGATCGGAATGGGCGACAACGTCTACCTCGGCGACCGGGACGGCGTCCGCACCCCGATGCAGTGGTCGGCCGACCGGAACGCGGGCTTCTCGAGCGCGAACCCGCAGAGCCTCTACCTGCCGGTGATCATCGACCCCGAGTTCAACTACGAGACGGTCAACGTCGAGACGCAGTCGGCGAACCCGCAGTCGCTCCTGTGGTGGATGCGGCGGGTGATCTCGCTCCGCAACCGCCACCACGTCTTCGGACGCGGCGAGATCGAGTTCCTGACACCGGAGAACCACCGCGTGCTCGCGTTCGTGCGTCGGGACGAGAACGAGCAGATCCTCGTCGTCGCCAACCTCTCCCGCTTCGCGCAGTACTGCGAGCTCGACCTGGCCGAGTGGAAGGGCCTGGTCCCGCGCGAGCTCTTCGGGGGGACGGAGTTCCCGGTCGTCGGCGAACTGCCGTACCTCGTGACGCTCGCGCCGTACGCGTTCTACTGGCTCGCGCTCGAGCAGTCCCGAGTGGAGTTCCCGGCGCGGGTCACGGCCAAGCCCCCGACCATCTCGGTCGCGGGCCGCTGGGAGCTCGTGTTTGCGGGCCGCGCGCGGCGGGCACTTGCCGAGGCAACCGTCGGCTTCATCGAGAGCCAGCGCTGGTTCGCGGGCAAGGGTCGCCGGATCCGGACGGTCTCGGTTCGGGACGTCATCTTCCTCGCCCGCGGCAGAGAGGACGAGGTTGCAGCGATCACCATGCTCGAGATCGACTACCTGGAAGGCGAGCCGGACACCTACGTGATCCCGCTCGCGGTCGCCGAATCGGAGCAGGCACAGCGGATCGAGGCCGAGCTCCCCGGCTCGATCGTCGCCCGGCTCGAGCGGCGCGGCGAGACGGCGCTGCTCGTCGACGGTCTCGTTCACACTCGCTTCTGCGAGAAGCTCCTCGACGCGATGACGCATCAGCGCCGGCGGCGCCTGACCGGCGAGGCCGGCGACGCGGTCGCTCGCCAGGCGCCTGCGCTTCGCCGCATCCTGGCCGAGGCGGACGGCGCGCTCCAGCCGCAGCTCTTCCGCGCGGAGCAGTCGAACACCTCGGTGGTCTACGGCGGGAGGCTGATCCTCAA